>JABDGJ010000004.1 GCA_013286075.1 Chlamydiota bacterium | reverse complement strand
AATTTTCAAATACAATATGAGGAGGCATATCTTTCAAAAATATTCCCTTCACTATTACAAGATAGTAGCGCAATGGATTGAGCAACGTAAGTTGTTGTAACCAGTAGGGCATATTTTCGATGGGCGTTGCATATCCTGACAATGTAACTGCAGGTGTCATAAATACAAATGATCCCAAAATCGCTTGTTGTTGGTTTTTTGAAAGAGAAGAGATAAACAGTCCTACTCCTATGATAGAAGAATACTTAGGTATAGCAGTGGAAGGGATCCAATAAACGGAATGCCAAACACAAATACAGCGGCAGAAATAATTACAGTTCCCTCTGCTACCCCAATAAATAGAGCGGGAACCATTTTTCCGATTAAAATTTCAGACGGACGCAAAGGAGATACCAATAATTGATCATACGTTCCTAATTCTCTTTCACGGGCAACTGATAAAGCCGTGACTGTCAAACCGATGAGCATGGTAAGAACTCCCGATAGATTCGGAACATTAAACCAATAGTATAAGAGATTGGGATTGAACCAATTCCGAGGAAATAATTGGGTATTTTGTTCTTTGATCGAAACGCGGGAAGCAAAATCTTGACTGAAGGTATTGATAATACTTGCAGCATATCCTTGTACGACTTGGGTCGTGTTTGATTTCCTCCCATCTAAGATGAGTTGGACATCAGCATTTTTATTTGCCCGCAAATTTCTAGAAAATTGTTCGTCGATGTGGATGACCATTGCCACCTCTTGGTTATCAATCATAGAGGTAATTTCATCGACCGAATGCAAATAAATGATCCGATTAAACGTGGGAGAGCCATGAAATCGTTGGAGAAGTTCATAGGATTCGGCGCCATAATCTCTATTCAAGATCCCTATCGGAACGTTTTTTACATCTAGTGTGGCTGCATAGGCAAAGATCAGTAGTTGTAGAAGAGGGGGAACGATGAGCATGCTTCTACTTTTTTTATCTCGCCATACAGCGAGAATTTCTTTGTGAATAAGAGCAAGAATTCGATTCCACATAATTAGACCTCTTTCGAAACTCCATTTGCACGCTAAAATTTCTTTTTTTTGGCATCTTTATTGCTAAATTTTTCGACCGTATGTAAACATATGCTCTCAAAATTTATCAACAAATCTGTTCAAAAAAAAGCAATTTTCCCATACAAAGCGAGCTTCGAAAGAGGTCTATTAATCCAATCTTTTGGCAATTCTTTTTGATGTCCAAAAAAAGAAAAAAATTCCAATCGCCAGCATGGACAATATATTAGGAATGAGTAAGCTCCAAATATTTCCTACTAAAAATAATGTCTGTAAACTGGAAACAAAATAGCGAGCGGAAATAAATCGAGTAAGTAATTGGATTGGAAAAGGCATACTCGCGATTTCAAAAATGAATCCTGAGAGAATAAAACCTGGCAAAAAAGCGGCAGCCATTGCACTTTGTGCAGCCACAAATTGGTTTCTCGCAATTGTCGAAATTAGAAAACCAATACCAAGTGCAGAAAATAAGAAAATGGAAGCAACAACCGTCAAAGCAAGAAACGAGCCTCGAAACGGAATATCGTAAAAAAAGACCGCAATAATGACACACATGGTCATCGAGGTCATTCCAAGAATAAAATAGGGAACTAATTTTCCTATTAAAATTTCAAAAATAGTCACAGGAGTTGCCATCAAGGCTTCCATTGTTCCCCGTTCCCACTCTCTTGCCACGACAAGAGCTGTGAGCAGTGTTCCGATTAAGGTCATGATGATCGCAAGAGATCCAGGAATCAAAAAATTGCGGCTCACTAGCTCTTCATTATACCAAAAACGGGGTTGTGATCGAACTCGTGGCAGTCCTTGCAAGTGACTACTCACCGATTCTTGTTGTAGCCAATTTGACCAAACACCTGTCAGATAATTTTGTACAAATGTGGCTGTATTTGGCTCACTTCCATCAGCAATGATTTGGATAGGGGCAATTTGATCGGGTCTATTTCTAAATGAAGAAAAATAGGAAGGAATGACGACAATCGCACGAATTTTCCCTCGAATAATATCCTCTTCGAAGCTTCTCCGATCCCTTGCAATCTTTGCATCAAAATAGGGAGAGTTTGTGATTGAATTGGCAAAGCTTTGTGCATCAGGCGAGGTGTCTTCTAAGACAAGGCCAATTCGAATATGATCCAAATCTAAAGAAACTCCAAATCCATAAATAAACATCAGCAATAATGGCAAAACAAAACAAATGAGAAAACTACTCAAATCCCGGGAAATTTGCAAAAATTCTTTCACGATTAAGGCTCGAATTCTTCTCCATTTTCCTTCTTGTGTATTCGCCTGCAAATGAGGTTGCGTAAGAGGTTTATTTTTCATCATATTGCTCGATCAACCGAATAAAACAGTCTTCTAAAGTCGGGTCCGGGTTCTTTTTTGAACGAACTCGTTGTTTGAGCTCTTGAGAAGTACCAAGAGCAATAAGGTGACTTTTATAAACAAGTCCAATGGTATCGCAATATTCCGCTTCGTCCATGAAATGAGTTGTTACCATGATAGTAACCCCTTTTTCAACAAGTCCATTGATGTGGTTCCAAAACTCCCTTCGAGTGATAGGATCCACTCCAGAAGTTGGTTCATCCAAAAAAAGAACTTCGGGTCTATGCATCAAAGAGCAAGCTAGAGCGAGTCGCTGTTTAAATCCCAATGGAAGGTTTTCTGCCGATTCTTGCAAGAATGGCTCTAAACCAAATATTTTGATCATTTCTTCCATTCTTTCTCGTCGAAATTTTTTTGGTACGTCATAGATTCCTGAAAAAAAAACCAAATTTTGCTGTACGCTTAAGTTTCCGTATAAAGAAAATTTTTGCGCCATATATCCAATATGAGAGCGTGCCTCAGCTGAGGCTGTCAACAGATTAACGCCATTGATATAGGCAACTCCCGCATTCGGTTTTAATAACCCACACATCATTTTAAACGTAGTTGATTTCCCAGCTCCATTAGGACCTAATAAACCAAAAATTTCTCCTCGCCGAATTGTAAAAGTAATGTTGTCCGCCGCTGTAAAATTGCCAAAACGTTTGACAAGTCCTTTTGCTTCTACAACGACCTTTCCCATCTCAGCAGGAGAAAGGGTAATTGTTTCAGCTAACGAAGACCAGCCTCCAGGCCCTCCTCCAAGCATATTGATAAAAGCATCTTCAAAGCGGGGACGGATTTTTTCGATTTTTATTTTTTCTGGATGTATAAAAGAAGAAATATCTAAGGAAGAATTCGCTTTTTTCGTTAAAAAACGGATATCGGTTCCCTGAATGACAGCATCCATAATCATCGGCTGCCGTAAGACCATCGAAAGCATTTTTCGTCCATTTTCCTCAAAGTGAGATATTTTGAATGTTCTCCCTTCTACCGTTTTGCAAAGCTCTTGAGGTGGCCCTTGATATAAAAGATTTCCCTCATTGAGAAGAAGAACCTCATCGCATTTTTCGGCTTCATCGAGATAAGAAGTACTCCAAATAGCAGAAATTCCTTCTGTGAGCAATTGTGAGACCATTTTCCATAATTCCCGCCTCGAAATGGGATCCACTCCTACACTTGGTTCATCGAGTAATAAGAGAGAGGGCTTTTGGATCAGCGCACATGCCAATCCCAATTTTTGTTTCATCCCTCCTGAAAGATTCCCAGCCAATCGATCAGTAAAAGACCCTAAAGATGTAAAAGAAAGAAGCTTTTCAAAGGCTTGTTTTCTTTCTTCTCCAAGAACCCCTCGCAAATTTGCATATAAGATAAGGTTTTGTATAACTGTGAGATCTTCATACAACCCAAATTTTTGAGGCATATACCCAATCATGAAATGGAGAGCTTCTGCATCGCGCACTGTATCCAAACCAGCAATCTGTATTGTTCCCTGCGAAGGAAGAAGAAGGCCGGCCATCAATCGAATAAGTGTTGTTTTCCCCGCCCCATCGGGTCCGACAATCCCGATCATCTTCCCTTGAGGAAGGAGGCAATTGATCTGAGAAAGAGCAGGACTTTTCTTCGGGTCAAAACTTTTTGACAATTGCGCTATTTCAACGAAGGGAGCTGGCATTTGCAGGCTCCCATACTTGTGACGATGGACGAGGGTTTGTGTCTGGAATTTTTACTGTGACTGGCATTCCTTGTTTTAAAGCATAGTCTGGATTATCCACAATGGCTCGGAGGCGATACACGAGGTCTGTTCGGAGTTGAGTGGTCTCTACTGTCTTTGGAGTAAATTCCGCGACAGGAGAAATAAAACCGATATGACCGCGATACACAATACCACCAGGAATATCCGTATAAATCTCAACTGGCATATCAGGAGCAATTAACCCAAGTTGTCGTTCAGTCACATAGGTTCTAACCCAAACAGGAGAAAGAATGGAGAGAGTGTAAATCGGATCAGACTCTCTGACAACCGTCCCGGGTTCCCGAATTCTAGTAAGAAGAATTCCATCTGAAGGGCTATACAATTCCGTATCTTGCAAGTTTGTTTCTGCGACACCAAGAGAAGCTTCGTTTAGTGTAAGGGTCGCTGCAAATACATCTCGAGACGAAATCGCATCGTCGACTTCTTGTGGAGAAATTCCTCCTGTTCCCAATAGCTTTCCTCTTCTCCCTACAAGCTTATTTGCATTTTCTAATGACACTCGAGTAGATTCTATTCTGGCTTTTTCCTCTCGAACTAAATCGACATAAGGTTGCTTGTCCAAGAAAGCCATCAGTTTCCCTTGAGGAACGAAATTTCCCTCCTCAAAGAGCATCGCTTGCACTCTTCCGTTTACTCTGAATCCAAGATCCACCTGTCGGATATCGACATTGCCATAGATCTCTAAGGAAGTAGAATCCGCTTGGGATCTCATAAACCAAGAGAAGGGGGGGTACTTCACAAGATGCGTGTGCAAATCCAATCGTTGGGCATGATCAAGAAAATAAAAAAGATAGAAAAGAACAGCCAAAATAACGAGAAGAAGAAATGCCAAAAAACGTTTCATAGATATTCAGCCTAACTGCTTCAAAAAATTCTTACAACATCTATTCTATATTAGACCTCTTGCATAACCAACAACCCCTGCCCGCGTGCGTGCCCGTGCCCCTGCCCGAACTTTCGGTAAGAAAGTCAGGGTAGGGAAGGTAGGAAAGTCACATAGGTAACACAAAGGAAGCCCACATAGGTTACAGAGAAGAAAGTCATAGAGGTGTTGGTATACCAATTTTTTCGGGCAGGGGCACGGGCACGCACGCGGGCACGAGAAGGGGTTATGCCAAGAGGTCTATTACACCCTCTTAACTTATTAATAACTACAGTAATCAATTATAAATATAATTTTAATTAATAAATCTTAAATTAATAATTGAAATAAATTAATAAATATGGTTTAATCATTAATAGTTTTTTAATTAAATAATTGGTTAGTTAATTATGTTAGAAGCAATAAGCCGGCAGGCAGGACCAATACTAGGGGAAATAAAAAATAAACTGATTTGTGAAGTAGATATTTGTGAAACTGTACAGAAGTATCCAAAAATATCTGCCGCAGTTATTCTTACAATCTCCTATCTTTTTTATTCTGTAATTAGCTTTCTTTGGAGTGCAATTAGCTCAGCAATTGGAGTAATTGGATTTGGAGTTTCTGTTCTTACTTTTCTCACAACAACTCCTGTCGGATGGGCATGTCTTGCTACCATTACAGGAATTTATTTAACTAAATTCTATAAAAAACCCCACAATTCGGAACCCACCCAAGATAACAACGACCCACTTGAAAAATATGAAAGACCCGCTGCTCCATACGAAAAATCTGATTCGGCTTCAAAGTATGAGTACATTCCAAAAACAGATGAAGAAATAGAAGAGGAAAATCAGGCATTTGCTGCATTATTTGCAGCAACAGAATTTCCTGAGCTGTTCTATGATTAAGCGCAATTAATGAGTCCAATGGCCGAAAAGGCGAGTCAGGTCGTGATAGGTTAAAAAGATAAAGAAACCGATCAGTAATAAAGCAAAAGGGATAATAAACTTTTCTAGTGTTTTTGTTTTCAAACGTTTTCCAGTGATCCATTCGTAAAGAGAGAAGCAAATTGTCCCTCCGTCTAATACAGGAAGAGGAAGCAAATTTAAGAGTCCTAAATTCAAGCTAATCGCTCCAAGCCAAAAGAGAGCTTCTTTTAGGCTGACCATTGAATAATCGTGAACTACTTGTACAATACCGATTGGACCGCTCATCCATTTAGGATTCAAAGAGCCTGTTAAGAGAGCAGTGAGAGTACGTTTAACTTCCTCAAAAACATTCGTGAATAATTGCAGAGGGCTAGGGTTGTATTTCACCCGGACATCTTGAATAGCGGGCAACCCAAGTAAAAACTGGTTATTCAAACCTTGTAATTGGTGCCGAGCAAGCGCCCGTTTTTCTGGATCTTCAATGTTGTCAATTTCTCTATTTTGTTCTTTCCATTCTTCTTCCAGTTGAATTTGATTTTCTGGAGTCAATATAAAATCCTTTCTCATTTTGGGGATAACCAATGACAAAAGGTGGAGATTTCCTTCAGAAAGAGGAACAGAACGAAGGCCGATGTGGCTGCTGATTTTTTGTAAATCCTGGGGGTCAAATTGCCGATCAAATTGCGCATCTGCTTCTTGATAAGAAATCATCTTTCCGAGAGCCAGATCCCGCTGTACGATAATGTTGACATGTCTGTTTTGTAAGTGCAACAAGATTTCATATGAATACTTGATGGGAATTCCATCGACAGCCAAGATTTTATCTCCCCTTTCTAAAGGGGTTTCAAGAACAGAAGAAGGGATAGCAGGAAAAGCTTCTTGCTCTTTTTCTTGATCGATAAATTTGACCAAACCTTCCACAGTACCTTCATTGTCGAGATCATAAGGGATGGCATACAATTTCCGAATTTTAACTCCGTTTAATTCTGCCTCAAATTGCCAATCAATTAATTCTTCTCGAAATTGGGGATCCAAGTGAAATTCTTCTACTTCTACTCGAGGAACGCGGCGGAGCAAAGTTTCCTGTCCACGCTGTATAGTCAATAATACTCGATTGTCATTGAGCACATGGGACAATTCTTGCGAGGAATAAATGGGGACTCCATCTACCCACACGATCCGATCTCCATACTGAATGCCGCTATCTTCCATAGGAGAACCAGGGGGCAATACATTTTCTTTTCCTTGCGTATACTTGCTGTATAAAACATAATTCGCTGGTTGCAAGATGCCTGCTGTAACAACTCCCTTCTCTAGTGCATTAGGATGAAGATAGGTCCTGACACTATAATGAAAAGGTGTTTTTGCCTTTGTTTGAAAATTAACGTGGTATCCATCGACTTGAATTTGAGGAGGGGAAGTCATTGGTGCTGAAATGTGGTCTTTTGCACTTTGCAACTCTTCTCCATTATAAGAAATAATCTCATCGCCTGGACGAATTCCTTTTGCATAGAGCTCTGATTTGGGATCTATCCATCCAATCTTATGCGTATATTCTCCATAATTCTTGTCTCTTCCCCCGAAAAACCACAAAGCTGAAAAAGCGACAACAGCAAAAAGAATATTCGCTAGAGGACCCATGGCAGCAACAGCAATCCGTTCAAGAGGACGCTTGGAAAAAAAACCATCGGGAATTTCGTATAAGTTTTTTTGTTGGCCTGTTGTATCCATCCCTGCAATTTTTACATACCCTCCGAATAGGAGCCATCCAATCTGCCAACGGACGCCATTCTTTTCCCAGGAATACAGGGGCCTTCCAAACCCGATTGAAAAGGTTTCGACTTTCATTCCTACTCGCCGGGCCATATAGTAATGACCCAACTCGTGAATAAAAATCAAAAAGCTTAAGCCCAATACAGCAAAAATAATATAGAGAAAGCTAATCAGCTCCATAAATCCCTTTCAACCAAAAAACTTATCGAGCAGTATAACACGATCCCTAAAAAAGTCAATACCTTGAAAAATCACAACATTTAGAGTCAATTTATTCGCTTTGAGCGAAAACAGGAGGAAGAAGCAAGAAGGGTGATCAGGTAACAACACAAAATAGTGCAGCTAACGACGCCAGCTGTAGAAAGGGCAATATCGTAGACAGTGAGTACATGGCGAGTAATAGCAACGCCAATCATAGCGCAGCAGACACCGAACAAAGCTGCATAGAGAAGTGTAGTATGCAACCGCTTGGCAAGCAAACGAGCGGCTAGAGGAGGTCCTGTCATGCATGCAAGAACGAGAAGAACCCCTACTGCGCGAAAAGAAGTGATTGATGTGGCAGAGACTTGTGCCATGAGCAAATAAGTAAAAAATACAGGAGAATATCCTAATGCCTTTGTAAGACCTTCATCAAAGGTGCTCATATTGAATTCTTTAAAAAAAAGAATAAAAATAAAAGCATTGGCAATCGCAACCACATATACCCAAAATAAGTCTTTACTATGTAAGGCATCGGCATTTCCCATAACTGCTTCAATTCCTATGTGTGAATCACGAGTAAGAACAGTCACGAGAATTACCCCAAGCGCAAACAGACTTGTAAATACTAAGCCAGTACTAGCATCTTCTTGCAATCTTCCCTTTTTTGTTAAAAATGCTGTTAAAAAGGTAGTAACGAATCCCATGAATAAAGAAGCTCCTAGTAATACATACATATTTGGCAACGAATCCCCCGATGTACCTCCAGAAAAAGCGGTTAAAAAATACGCAATCACAATGCCGATGAGAATGGTGTGAGATAAGGAATTGGCAAGCATTGTCATTCTTCGCAAGACAAGAAAAGTCCCTACAAGAGCAGAAGATAGAGCCACCCCTACCAACACCAACACCTGTATCTCATCAGAGGCAAGTTGATGGATAGGAAGCTGTCCTATACTCAACCTTCCCATTCTTTGCATAAAGAGCAAAAGAAATTCCCAAAAGGTTTTTCCCTGGTATGGATGAGAAATGGCTAATAGAGGGTAAAACATGGTAGAATTTTATGGAGGGGGAATGGGTTGATGATGAGGATCTTGTGTAGGGTTGACTAGAAGCAGTGATAATTCCTGTTCTAATTCAGGGGTAAGAATGTGTTCCATTTCCTCGGCACTTCGATGCACGCGATCGGCCTCCACGCCCAAATAGGTAGAAAGATAGAGTTCCCATAATCGGTGCAGTCGAATAATTTTTGCTGAACGGGCTTTTCCACTCTGTGTCAAAAAGAAGGAAGAATTGTCTTGTTCTATCCAACCCTTCCGCTTCATATGCCACAAAATCCACCGCAAATAAAGAGAAGAGATTTGTTGTGTTTTCTTGATTTGATCCAAGGAAAAGGAGCGATCAGGATCTATTCGCCCTACTGATTTAAGGATATTTTCACAAGTAGATGTATATTGAAAGTAGGCAATGCGACAAAAACGGATGAATAACCCTCTCGTAGGAGATAATAACAAAGTCAGAATACAAATTGTTGTTGCTACCAATACAATCATAGGTCCTGTAGGCAGAGCAATTCGGGCATGAGGGGAAATTTGCGATAAAATCTCGGTAAATTGGACGGAAAAATAATTTCCAAAAAAACCACTGAAAAGGCCAAAAATAGCAGACCAAACAAAAAAGAGAGCCAGGTTGTGGCTACATTGACGAGCTGCAACGGCCGGGGCAATCAACATGGCCGACATCAAAACAACCCCTACAGATCGAGCTCCTATGACAACAGACAAAATAATCAAAATAAAAAAAAGAGCATCAATCTTCTTGACTGGTATGCCAATACTTTTGGCATAGTTCTGATCAAAAGTCATGATTTGCAATTCTTTATAAAAAAAAATAACAACGCAAAGAACGAAGAAGGCGAGGCAGCTATATAAGACAATGTGAATATCTGTCATTGTCGCTGCTTGCCCATAGAGATAAGAAAGAGCCCGCCTATAAAGAGGGGTAAAGCTAAATTGGACTTCACTTGTGGCAGTCACGCCAATTCCAAAAAAAGTAGATAGAATGAAGCACAATGCAGCATCGGGAGGAACTCGCCATTTTTCCTGCAACCAATGAATCATTTTTATTCCAAGCCAAGCAGTACAAAATGCGCCACAAAGGATAAAAAACGAAATCCAGCTTTCTTGTTCATCGAAAGAAAGTGAACCAGCAAACATGACTCCAGCGATAATGCCTGGGTAAGCAGCATGAGACAATGCCTCTCCAAGCAATGATTGTTTTCGTAAAAATACGATCACTCCCATAAGGCTTGCGGAAAAGCACATTAACATGCACCCAATGGTCGGTCCTCTGACAATAGGGTCTGTAAAAAAAGAAAGAAGCTCTTGCACTATGGTGATATATATCCTGTTTGCTTTTGCTGTGATAATTTGAGGGCTTGATCAAATAGTGCATAATTTTTGCCATAGGTGGCTTGTAGATAGGAGGGAGTAAAATAGGTCGATATAGGTCCGCAAGCAATAAGACGCATATTCAGCAAAATAACCCAATCAAAGTATTTTTCCACTGTATTCAAATCGTGATGAACAACAAAAACAGTTTTTCCTTTTGAGCGCAATTGTTGCAGTAATTCAATCATGACCACTTCTGTAGCCATATCAATTCCAGTAAAGGGTTCATCCATAAAATAGAGATCCGCTTCCTGCGCCAACGCCCTTGCTAAAAACACTCTTTGCTGTTGGCCTCCCGAAAGTTGGCTAATTTGTCGGTGCGCATAATTTGTCATTCCAACCTTTTCCAAATAGTCGTCGACAATTTCCCAATCTTCTTTTCTCGGATGCCTGCAAAGCCCGAGTTTTCCATATCTTCCCATCACAACTAAGTCTCGAACGGTAATAGGAAAATCCCAATCCACAGATTCTCGTTGAGGCATATAAGCCACTCTCTGACGGACATTATCGAGAGATGTTTCGAAAAAAGAAAAATTGCCTGAAAGAACTGGTGAAATTAAGCCAAGTGCTGCCTTAATGAAAGTGCTTTTACCAGCGCCATTAGGTCCCACAATAGCGACTAAAAGCCCTGAAGGAACGGAGAGAGTGATATCCCATAAGGCCGTGACTGTGTCAAAATTCACCATTAATTGATGAACTGCAAGAGCCAGTGGAGAAGAGGGGTCAAGACGATTCGGAGGCATTGTTTTCATGAGAAAATGATTTGTGGAACATCGCATTTAAATGATTCATCAAGGTTTTCGCATTATACATGATCATTTTGAGATAAGAATCTCCCTCTGATCCAGGTGGGCCCATTGCGTCGCCATACAAAGAACAGCAAGCGATATGCAAAGAAAGGCCTTGTTCATTGCCTGCTTGCACGATTTTTTTGATTGAATCGCGATTCACATTACTTTCTGGAAAAATGATATGAATCTGGTATTCCATCAAATGATGAATGATTGTTTTAATATCAGTGACACTTAATTGGCTCTCAGGAGCAAGCCCCTCAGGTGCAGCAAATCGTTTTTGCCATTCCCCAGATGCAATTTCTCCCTCCTCAGAAAGATATGCTCGAGAGAAGTAATGGAAAGCATCATGACTTGTCACGAGATAACGATGAGAAGAAGGAATTGTATGCATGATATCTTTGACCTCGTCATGCACGCGATTCATTTCCATTGTTAATTTTTGGCCCTGTTCTTCGAAAGAGTGTGCGTGCTCTGGATCGCGCTCACTCAATTCTTGGACAATAATCGGAACTATTTTTGACCAAAGAGAGATATCCATCCAAATGTGAGGATCGACTGCGCCGCGCACATATAATAGTTGGGATGGATCTTCCTTTCGAATTCGATCTCCTAAAGAAATTGCCTCAGAACTTTCCTGTAAAAAACGGTGTAGACTGGGTCCGTGTTCCAATCCTAGCCCATTATAAAAAATGATTTGTGCATGAGCTAATTTTTCATCATCGCCTTTAACTAATTGGTAAGAATGGGGATCGAGATCGCCGCGAATCAGAGTCGTTGTGTGAACGTGCTCCCCTCCAATTTGTTTTACAATGTCGTTGATGATGCCTGTCGTGGTCAATACCTTTAATTTTCCATTATCTTCTAACCATTCTCGAAGCTCTGCTCCTCTTTTTTGATAAGAGCTCTTCGCACAACTATAAGAAACTAGAAAAATTGCTATAATGGCTATAATTTTTTTCAGCATAATTTTTTTTCTTTTAAAAAACGCAAATAATCAAAATGGTAAATTCCTTTTGAACAACCCGAGGTAAATTGAATTTGTATTCCATAACGACCTACATTCCGAATGACGATTGCTCTAACATCCTCATGAATTGTGGCAGGAGCAATTCTTTTTCCTGTATTTTCATCTACACAATTTGCACACGGACAATTTCTCTGAACATCACACAGGCTAAAATTTTGACTTAAATGATCATTCCATTCAATAGAAAAAACCGTATTGGACTTCTCCCAAATGAGTTCAAATATTCCAAGATTTTTCTTGTCTTCTCCTTCCACGCTTTTTGCAATTTGTGAAGCGATCTCCTTAAAAATTTCGATGAGGGTGGGAGGACTTTTCTCTTCTGCAAAAATAGACTGACCCTGATCAGCGCAAAGACCCAAAAAAGGGTGAATTGGAATTTGACCAAATAACGGACAATGATTTTCTGTCGATAATAATCGTCCCCCTCCTTGACCGAAGAGATAGTGTTTTTTTTCGCCCTCTTCAAAATAACTCATGTTTTCAATGATTCCCAAAATGGGAATGTTTACTTGTTTGAACAACTCAATTGCTTTTCTGACGTCAAGTAAAGCCACTTCTTGTGGTGTAGTGATCATCACTGCACCTGTTAAATGGCCTTTTTGTGCCAAAGTGAGCTGAATATCTCCCGTACCTGGAGGAAAATCAATGAATAAAAAATCAAGCTCGCCCCAATCGACATTGTTGATAAAGTAAGTAATTAATTGATTTGCGATTGGCGCTCGTATTGTTGCTGCATGTTCTTTTTTTCGAAAATAAGAAATAGAAATTGTTTTAATTCCATTGCATAAGGCGGGTTGCAGCCTGTTTTTTTCTCTTTCTGTTGGAATGTCGTTTTCAGGAAGCATTTTTCGTATGGAAGGTCCGTAGAGGTCCGCATCTAATATTCCTACCTGGTACCCCTGTAATTGCAAAGCTAGGGCTAGATTCACTGCAACTGTCGATTTGCCTACTCCCCCTTTTCCAGCTGCAATGCCAATGACAAAACGAGTGTTTGTAAATGAACCGTCCGATTGCTCGAATTTCGGTTTTTGATAAAGAGACAAAGCCATTCAAATTCTCCGATAACAACATCATAAAAAAATGATTTTCTACAATTGTACGATTTGCTAGCAATAGGTAATTTTGTGAATTTGTGCAAAGTGATACACAACTCAGTTGCGTTTTAATTAAATTCGAATAAAATTACCTATTTGGAGTTCAGAATTATTTATGTTGCATAAAAATAGATATTCTCTTAAATTTTCCTTAATAAATCCTAAATGAACTCTTAACAATTTTATGGAGATAAAAAAAAAGACTGGAATTGAGGATTTTTTCAGTCTCTTAAGAAGAAAAATGAACCCTAGTAAATCAGGTGCACGGGGTTCAAAACAACATTAAAACAAGGTACTATTTTGAGGAATGAAATGGACGAAAAACAATTAATGGACGAAAAACAATTAGAAAATCTAATTCAAGCTGCTGTTAAAAAAATTGATGGCGCAAAAGAAAATGACATATGTCATTACATACCCGTTCCAACCGGAGGATATATCCATCACTTTACAATGAGAAAAATGAAATCAGAAAACCCGGGACAACTCGGTGAACTGATCAACAAATATATTGTGAGTGTGTCACATCCTCGAGAAGTTACTCCAAAGCAGCGCGCAGCAAGGGGTTCTAGAAAACGAAGAGATCTATATACTTTTTCGAAACAAGATTTAGAAAAAGTATTAAATATGGCTCGGTTAGCAGGCGATAAAGAAATGGTACGCAAACTGACTCCAAAAAAAGACTTAAGAACGATCAAACGAGAACTCATTTCTTCCATTCGTCATGGACGCATTGAACCAGAACTATGGAATATGTATGTTGAAGCAATGACCAATCAAGCCAATTCCTTACTAGGAAATATCAACAACACTTCATTAGCTATCTAATTTGTTTCAGAAAATCATTCTAAATAATAATTAAACACAGAGACGCGAAGCCGGAGAGCTCCGCAAAAGGACCTCCCCCGCGTCTTTGTGTTCATCCTCTTCTCGTGCCCGCGTGCGTGCCCGAAAAAATTGGTAGGAAACTCTCACATAGGTAACTTTCTTAAGTTCGGGCGCGCAGGGGCACGGGCACGCACGCGGGCACGAGAAGAGGTATGCAAGAGGTCTATTCTTAAAGCAGCAACAAAAAGGTCTGTATATACCCAACTTTTTTAGACTGCCTTCAATTTTGATTCTCCATTTTTCTGGTCAGGGATTTCCCGATTGTGGAAATAGAGCATAATAGGAGAAGCAACGAAAAGAGAGGAGAGAGTTCCTACAATAACTCCTATTGTCATTACGAGAGAAAATGCAAAAATTGAATGTCCACCCAATAAGACTAAGGCTAATAATACGAGAAGGGTCGTACCAGAAGTCATGATTGTCCGACTCAAAGTCACATTCAACGCATGATTAATGATTTCGGCAAAACGGAGACGATGCAATACTTTCATATCTTCTCGAATTCGATCAAATACAATGATTGTGTCATTCAGGGCATATCCGATGATTGTCATAATGGCTCCAATGACTTGTAAATCAATTTGTACTGCAAACCCAAGTGCACGAAAAATAGCTAAAACTCCTAAAGTAATTGCCACGTCATATACTAATCCTATGACTGCACCAAGCGCATACTTGTACTCAAAGCGAAATGTGATATACGCAAGAATTGACAAAAGAGCAATTCCTAAAGCAGTGAGTGCCTGATTTCTCATAGTATCTGAAAATTGTCCGCTCATAATGGTCCAATTTTTTTGTAATTGGCTCATCTGTGCAGATTGTATGGGCAAATGACTGCTTTCTAAGACACCGACAATCCAAGAAAGGCGAGGATCATGCTGGTATTCGTAGGAATATACCCCTTCTGCATTGTTATATTCAGCCATTCCATAAAAAGGGTGTCCTTTTTCATCCATACTAGTTCCTAGCTGAATTCGAAGCTGGTTTGGTCTACTTAATTCACGCACTTCAATATCTTGACGCGAAGCACCGTGATCGAGTAAGGCATGAATAACATCTAATCGATAATTGGGATGAGTAGGTTGTTCTTCCAAATCGACCGTCAAAGAATACCCTCCTGTGAAATCCATCCCAAATAGTGTTTTTCGTTGCTCGACTAAAAAATAAGCCCCTATAAGCATGAGAAATGCTGAAGCCACCATGATCTTTTTTGATTGAGCGAGGAAATTAAAGTGAGTTTCCTTCAAAAAGTGTGCCATTGTCAATTGCTTATTCTTAGGATTTTGTACCCATCCAGCAAAAAAGTAACGAGTCATAAAAAGAGCAGTAAACATCGAAGAAATGATTCCTATAATCAAGGTGATCGCAAATCCTTTAATAGGCCCTGAATCAAATTGAATAAGAATGAAAGCCGCGATAATCGTAGTCACATTAGAATCGATAATTGCACTAAATGCTTTCCGATACCCCGCTTGGATTGCCGATGCAATTCGTCCGGAAATTTTAAACTCTTCTCGAATTCTTTCAAATACAAGCACATTGGCATCAACAGCCATTCCTATGGTAAGCACAATTCCTGCAATTCCCGGCAAAGTTAAGGCAGCTCCTAAATTTTGAAGAACTCCCCACATAATAAAAATATTCAAAAGAACAGCACACGAAGCGACGAGTCCAGCAAAACGATAATAAGCAACCATGGCAACAACAACAAGAGCAAGAGCGACAAGAGAAGCGACAATTCCTTTAAAACGCTCTTCATGCCCAAGTTCAGGACTCACATTTTGCTCAGATAAAATTTGAGGAGTAAAACTGAGGGAGCCTGCTTTTAAATCGGCCGCGAGTTGATTTGCCTCTCTTTGTGAAAAACGACCACTAATGGTTCCTCCATCTCGGAGAGCCGCATTCAATGTGGGTGAAGTAATTACACTTTCATTGAGAATTACAGTCATTCGCCACCCTTTCCCTTGCGAATAAACTTCTTTTGGGGTTCCTGCAATGCGATCTTCAGCAAATTGGAGTGTCCATGCATAAAAATCATCTCGAGGACTTCCACTTCCTTTCGGTTGGTTTCCTTCATAGGATTTTTTTACTCCAAATGTCAGAATATTTCCCTGAGAAGCGTCGTATCCTGCATGAATATTTTCTAAATTTGAACCTTCTAGGGCATAGTTATGAAAAACAATCAACAAAGGATGCGTTTGATTGTCCCATTCAGCTGGATCACTTCCTCGCAGCATGGTAATCATAGATAAAGAGTCGTCAAAATTTGAACTAGCGGCTCTTTCTTGAGGATTAGCTAATCGCAACCCGTTCTCAAATAGTAATTTTGCATGATCACTTTTTGGAAGAAAAGTTTCTGGGGTAAGGATGTCTCCTCCCAAATGTTGCCAAGCAATTTCATTGATCGAATTAATATCTTTTCGATTAGTAACTACCGCTTCATTCCAAACATCTTGTAAAAATTGTTGCACAGTAGATTGAAGATTAGGATTCCGTCCAAATTTTTCATTCACAATATGAAAATACATGGCAGATGCTTTCACTAAATCAGAGGCAGAAAGATTTTGTGAACCTGGAAAATCAAGAACAATAGTGGAATTCTCAATTCGGATTGTTCTTTCAGCTACCCCCATTTTGTTCACTCGATTGTATAGCTCATTGACGGCTTGTTTCAAATCTTCCGGATCTTTTACAGGACGGCGATTTTGATCCAATAAGCCAATGCGAACTGTTTTTCCTCCAGAAAGATCCAATCCCCATTTTAAGATTTTTCGCTCATCTCCAGAAAAATACTTTTTTGCGCTGATGATAAAATTTTGCCAATATACATTTTTTGTTGGAGGAGGAACTGTATATCGACTTGTGACGTTGAGATCTACTTGAGCAGCTTGGTAGGCATCATTCCATTTTAATAAGTCTTCTTGGATCCGATCTTCAATTTTATTATCCGTAAGAATTCTTTGTTCAACATCTGAAAAATCAAGTACTGCATATCGTTTATTTCCCTTCACAGAAAAATCTTCTCTCGTAGCTTTTAATAAAAAACTATAATAATCATTCAGTTCGAAGATATAGTCTTTACTAAATTCCTTGGGAAAATCAAAAGAAGCGGCGGGATATCCAATAAAATCCATTTGGCTTACTATTTTCTGTAGCTGCTCAATATCTTGTTGTAGCCATTGCGTTTGCTCCGATTCGAGATTTTGATCCGATTCAGAAGATTTCTTATATTTTTGGATGATGTCATCCAATCCTCTTGCAATCACATAAATAGAATGATTTTGGAAACCTTGCAACCCATCTGTTGGATGCATAACGGGGGCGTAGATAACCAAGCCCAGTTTTTGCTCTTCGGGCGTTTCGATTTTAAAATCTTTATAGGAACGGATAGGATAAACTTCACGCAATAAGTCGGATTGCCTTGGAGTCCATGAAAGGAATAATTGGTCGATTACTTGTTGCGCTCGCTTTTCTGCTAAGTAATCCAAACGCAAGGCCAAATAACTCTGGCTATTCGTCAATTGATCAAATTTAATTGCAAATGTATCATCCATTGGCTGAAAATTTTCATCTGTTAAACGGGCAAGATAGGCAATGTCATTGATTACAAATTGATTTGTTTTATCTTTGACATAGGCTTCGTTTTCTGATCTTCCTTCCTTTGAACGAAGAAGCTGCACATCTGGATAAAAATTGAGTGCTACTTCACCACTATCCCAATTGACAGTTAAGCTTTTAATAAATGGATGAAAATCGATTAGATTTACATCTTGAATCAACTGACTTTCTTTTTCCTTTTCGAGTCGATCATACACACCCGCTACAGATAGAGGTTCCTTTCCTGTTTGGAATTCGGCCATATTTTTTTCAAGAATTTGAATAGCCGCGGTCAAGGTTTGGAGATGACTCGCTACTACTGCATATTCTTCATTCTTCATTCCAGTTTCTAGATTTCCTTCCTGTTGTTCATCGAAAGTTTCCTTTCGTTGTTTTGTGGAAGAAAGAATCTTTTTTAAACGGGCTAGAAATTTTTTCGGTAAAGAGGTTCTTTCCTTGGATGAATATTGAGAAAAACCAGCAAAATACCTTTTCGTAATAGGAGTATTTTTTCCAAAAATAGCTTCCATATCGACAATTTCTTTTGCCAAACTGATCGCACTCTCATCATATCGATTTTCTTGTGGATGACTCACAATGGAAAATACTTCTAATGCCTGCTTACTTGGGCCTGCAATGGCAACCGCCAGCTGCGCGATTCGATCATTCACAATTTGTTTGTAGAAAGGAGCAATATTTCCTTCTTGATCATATTTTGAAGTAAACTGAAAAAGTTGCTCCATTTCATTTTTATTCAATCGAAAAGAAACATTGCGCTGTACAAAAACATCAGTTGAATGATTCGAAAAAGTACCTGCACTAGAGCCAAGCTGAGCTGGAGCAAAAGGAATAAGAGCCCCTGCTTGAGGTAAGAAGCGGTTAAATAAAGAAGCCTCTTGCTCATTTTTAAATGACACTTGGATAATGCCTGGATTTGTCGGAACAAATTGAATAGATGTTGGCTTTATCCCCAACAAACGAGAAAAAGAAATAATCCATTCTTTTGCTTCATTTTCTAAGTCATTCACCCTTTCAATTGCTTGTGAAGCAATGTTTTGTGCCCGTCCAGCATCAACCGGAGAGGAAAGAGGCTTGGAGTAGTAAAAAATCGTTGGCAAAATATTGTAGAGTGTAAGAACTAAGACGGCTATAATCAAAATGAACTGCCAACGCTTTTGCTTTTCCATAGCTCTAGATTCCTTAGTAAATTGATAAGGTGGGAGTATAGCAAAAGATTCTTCATTCTGTCTATACAGAAGTGTTTTCAAAATTGGAAATCACCTCGATATAGGAACAATAGACCTCTTGCATACAACCCTTGCCCGTGCCCTTGCCTTTTGTTGTTGTTGCTTTTGAGCTATTTTCACCAGCATAAACACGATGCTAATCAACAGTTCTTGTCCTTTGGTATGTGACTTTCCTTTCTGTAACCTATGTGGGTTTCCTTTTTGTTACCTATGTGAGTTGGTCATACCAACTTTTTCGGGCAAGGGCAAGGGCACGGGTTGTATGCAAGATGTGGAGGATAAATAACAGGTAATAAAAAAGCCCAATTCTTTGAGGAATTGGGCTTTATATGCGATAAATAGGCTAAGAGACTGCTGGAATAGTTTTTTCTGCAGCTTCTGCGCTTGCTTGGTGAAACTGTCGGCTAAGAGAGCGAACAGCAAAAATCCAAGCAATAATAACGAGAATTAAAATTCCACCAATATAAGGAGTAATCGATGCTAAGCTTCCTAAGGTAAGCAATCCCATTTGAATGATGGAACCACCTGATTTTCCTAATCGAGCGCCAACGACGTCAACAGCTGCCTTTCCTTTTACTTTTGATTCTTCATCTAAAGGAATATAGGCCATTTCTTTTGTTGGATCAAACAAGGAATACTTTGCTGATTTACTCATGATATTTTGAATCGCGCCAAATAAGACAGCTAAAAATAGGGGTGTTGTTCCAATCGATGCAATAAATCCGGATAAATTATCCCTAAAAATGACGAATCCAAAGAATCCGATTCCAGTAATTAATAAGACAATAGGAGTAATTCCAGCTGCAAAACCCCATCCCTTTCTCCGAATCACATTCCCTCCTACAAACAACATCATTAAAACTGTTACAAATCCGGTTACAGCGGAAAAATAGCCCATGAATGTGCTATAGTCGTTGTAATTTGGATATTGTAACTTCAATTGGCTCTTCCATGTAACTTCAACTAAGTTAATGGAAATGCCGTAGGTAATGACAAGAATGGCGAGGCACAAAATATATTTAGATGTAAAAATAAATTTAAAACTGTCACCTAATGACATTTTTGTTTTTTTCTTTTTGCTTGGTGCTTTTTCCTGATTAGGATCGTAAAAGCGAGTATCTGTCAGTACATTTCGTTGAATCCACCAATAGGTCGCCATTACTAAAATTCCTGCAACGACAACCATTCCCATAAGATAATTCAAAGAAATTTGCCATGCATCTACATCTGCGGGTAAGTGTTTTCGAATATCTGATACAAAAACAATAGCCGGGCCAGATACGAGCAATGCCAAATTAGCTCCCAAGCCGAATAAACTATAAAAACGTTTCGCTTCTACGACTTTTGTAATTTGATTAGCAAAGCCCCAAAACAAAAGAGAAAGAACAACGCTTCCCCATAACTCTGCTGCGATATAAAAAATAGAGTACATCCAATTGTGATAGGCTGCCGCTAATCCACTCCATCCAGCAGGTAAATAAGAGCGAAGAACTTCAGCGGAAGCTGTAGGCATTAAACTCTCTCTAGCGGGATAGAAAACAAAAGCAAACAATCCAAAAAAAAGAACAAAAGGAACTAGAGTAACGTAAAATAAGTTTTCCTTACTCAAGACGTTGCTGAGCTTTGCATAAATCACCATGAAAAGAATAGCTGCAGGAACAACTCCAAATGACTTTAAGAAAGGAATTGCTTCGGCTCCAGCTGCTGTTACAACAAGAGTGTCTTTGGTATCTCTTAAGATTGTGTAATTAAATGAAATGCAAAAGAACATAAAAAACATGGGGAGTAATTTTTTAAGCTCGTATCCATATACGGGCCATAAAAAAGACCTCCACTTACCAAACCCTTGTGTGGTAGCTTGCGCTTGCGACATATAAAAACCTCAGTATGTGCGTTTGAAAAAACTTGTGAAAAAAACAATTTATAAATCTCCATTATTAATGAGTTACCACTAAAAAGCAAGAGAAAAAACTGGTGTATAAGAAGGTGTAAATATAAAAAATAATTTTATTTTACAGATTGTCAACTCTCTCTTAATTTGACTTGACTTTAGAAAGCCAACAGATACAATGGCTGTTTAAACAAACTATAGAGATTCAGCTTCGGTCTGGTAGTACACGAAGTAAGTATTCTAGATATACGGAGCAAACAATTCATGAATCCACATGAAGTAGGTGAACCTATTTGGGTTTCTCCTGCCACTAACGATGAATTAAAAAAAAATATCGTTAAAGAGTTCAAAATTCATCCAGTGATCGCGCAAATCTTAATTTCCAGAGGATTTCGATCTTTTCAGGAAATTCACGATTACTTATATGCAAAACTTCCCGAGCTCCACGATCCCTTTCTCATTGTTGAAATGCCCCAAGCCGTCAATCGCGTATGTAAAGCCATTCAAGACAAAGAAAATATTTTAATTTATGGTGATAATGACGTCGATGGGATGACAGGCACAACCCTTTTAACAGAATTTTTACAAGATGTGGGAGCAAATGTATTCTTCTATGTCTCGAATCGAGGAACCCTTCGTCAAAGCTTAATTGTGGAAGCCTTGGAATATGCTCTAATCAATGAATGTAAACTTCTTATTACAGTCGATTGTGGCATCACAGCCGCTGCGGAAATTGCCAAGGTAGCAGAAAAAAATGTCGATGTTATTATTACAGATCACCACGAACCAACAGATAAAATTCCCCATTGCGTTGCTACACTCAACCCGAAATTAATGGGCAACACTTATCCAAATCGCGATCTTACCGGGGTAGGAGTTGCTTTTAAGTTGGCTCATGCCATAACCAATCAATTGACAGCAGAAGGGAAAATTGCCCCTAAAAAAATTGATCTCAAAAGATATTTAGATTTAGTTGCTTTAGGGACCATTTCCGATATGGGCTCGTTGCTAGATACAGAAAACCGAATTTTAGTGCGATACGGCTTAAAACAACTGCGAAAAGGGAAAAGAATAGGTTTAGCTAAACTTTTTTCCATATGCGACGCTGATCTCAATGATCTCTCTACTTTCATGATCGCATCAAAAATCGCCCCTCGCCTAAATAGTTTAGGAAGAATTGATGACCCACGAAAAGGGGTTCAAATGCTATTAGTGAAAAATGCGGATGTGGCCGAAAAAATGGCGATTGAACTCGACTTAAATAATATTGAGAGACAAAAAATTGAAAGAACGATGTCTTTAGATGTGGATTCTACAATCCAGGTTAATCCAGAGATTATGAACAATAAAGCCATCGTCATGGTATCTGATAAGTGGCATCCTGGTGTAATCGCCATTATTTCCACCCGAATTTCTAAACAATACAATAGACCTACTGTAATGATTGCGATTGACAAAGGGGTTGGAAAGGGATCGATTCGCTCTATCCCCGAATTCCCTCTCTTACCAACGCTTAAAGAATGTTCTGATTTATTAATTAATTTTGGAGGACATGACTTTGCAGCAGGGCTAACGATAAGAGAAGAGAACATTGATGCCTTTAAAAGCCGTTTTATCGATATCGCTAATCAATATTTAAAAGATGTCGATATTATGAATAAACTTCATTTAGATGCCGAAATTACATTCAGCGACATTACATTTGACTTTATGGAATCGCTTAAATTATTGGAACCCTACGGAAATGAAAATCCACAACCTATTTTGTATTGTGATGCATGGCAAACTTGGCCGCCAAAAATTGTGGGAAAAACTCATTTAAAACTTTACCTAGAACAAGACGATCGAATTTTGGAAGGGATCGCTCTTGGAAAAGCCGCTCATAATGCAAAATTGCGAAAAAAACATCTCAAACTCCGAGTCGCATTTACACCTCAAATCAAATCAAGCATACAATTAATCATTCGAGGATATCAGATTCTTGCCGAAGGCCCTCCCCTTTCTTCCGAGCAGCAACCGAATCACATCCAAGCCGAAAGCTTGGGTGAGCGATCTATTCAATAATTTTTATAATTGCTAAGAAATTAGACGCGAATGCTTATTGTTCCTAATTCATATTCTTGGTAAAATACTTTTATTAAGTAATTTGTGACAAATTTTTTATAAAGGCAATAAATGTTTATAAAGATCACAACTCAAGCCGTTGATAATTGGTGTATACCATTTGGAGTTGTAATAGGTCCATGCACAGTAATGTCAAATGGGTGTAAACTCGTCTGGGATGTTGTAAAATTGAGTTTCCATGCTCTTTTATTGGTCAATTACACTCCTACACAACCCTATTATAACTTCAGAGGACACTATGAGCTATATAGCTGCGTCTATTCCATAAGATATGCACCACCTCTATGGGGGGACATAAATACAATTACAACAAAATTCGGGAGTCGGAAGGAAGAAAATCAGGAAATATTCCGGCCAATTGGAACCCCGACTTTTGAGGCTTACCGAAAAGCTCATCGAGCCCTCTCTTTTAGAGATCGAATATACTTTGCGTTTGAGCAGGAAAAAAAAGATGCTGCCGAACATATTACTTTTATAGGAATTGGAGCGATCCGAACTATTCCATTATTTGGGGGAATCGCTCGATCGATCTGGAATAAGAAGAGAAAAAATTTTAAAAAAGATCTAGGACGTTCGATATTTAGTACGGAGAGGTTTTTATGTAAATAAAAATTTCTCTGCGTCTCCGTGTCTCTCCGCCTCTGCGTTTGCCTTTAAAACGGAATGTTTATTGTCTAGAATTCATATTTTTGATAAAATAAGCTTCTTAATTATAATTTTTATAACACAATAAAGGTTTACAATGATCTCAACAAAAACCGTTGATAATTGGTGTATACCATTGGGGATTGTAATAGGCCCCTGCACAATAGCATCAAATGGGTGTAAACTCGTTTGGGATGCTGTAAAATTGGTTTTCAGTCCTCTTTTTCTAATCAATTACGTTCCTACATCTGCCTATCTTAATTACAAAGAAAAGTATGAAACATATAAAAATACATTTTGCGTAAGATATGAACCATTTCTATGGAATGGGAGAACAATTACAACAACGTTGGAGAGTCGGAATAAAAATAAAAGTATACTCGACCAAATTGGCAAACCGGTTTTTCGAGAATATCAACAAGCAGTTATTGCTCTCCGTTTTCAAGACCGCATATACGTCGAGTACATGAAAGCAAAAAAGGATGCTGTCGAGCATATTACTTTTGTAGGAATTGGAGCGATCCGAACTATTCCATTATTTGGGGGAATCGCTCGATCGATTTGGAATATATACAACCACAAATAGAAAGGCAAGGACACCAGGACAGAGACATAATGAATGTCCCTTTGAATGTCCTTGATGTCCTTTAAAATTAGCCAACCTGTTGCTCTCTAGTTTTTTTAGCAAGATGCTTCTCTTGGTACTCTTTTAAGTCATTTGTGTGAATGATCCAAGCAGCCCCTTTTCGATGCGCCTTTAATGCTCCAATTCTCGTTGCATAGTAGATTTTTTGAGCAGGAACATTGAGCATCTTTGCTACTTGATTCACAGAAAAAAATCCTTTTTCATTATCAAATAGCAACTCCCCTTGGTATACCGACTTTAA
The DNA here is from genome assembly GCA_013286075.1 of Chlamydiota bacterium. The sequence continues at coordinate 27,244 of JABDGJ010000004.1, read as the reverse complement.
ACGAGAGTATTTTTGTGCCTTGTAGTCTTCTAAATCCTGTAAACTAATCGTCCAACGGGTGGTCTCTTTAGTTGCTTTTAATTTATTCAATTTGATAGCGACATAGATGGCTTGTCTTGTCACATTATTAATCTTTGCTGCCTCAGTAATAGAAACAGCTGATTTTTTTTCTTCTATGGTATTTTCGGTCATATTTATATCCTTATTTTTTTTTATTCCATCTAGGAATAAAATGGTTTATAGGTTTATTTATATTTTCACATCACATAAAGTATTATTATGTCATAATAACAAATTTAAATGAAGAGAATTTTATGTTTTTTTAATATTTCAAGCATAAATACTAAAATATTCTATAAAAACAAAAGAATTCTAATTTTTCATATTTTTAATTCAAAAAACAACGAATCTTAACATTTTCTTAATAGAAAGAAATCTTTAGGTACATTATGTGGATTTATATTTTTACTCTCAAGATAATTTTTCATTAATAAGAAAAAAAAGCAGATACTTTTGAGAACTCTTTTCAGTTAAGCAGTATTGGACTATGATGGAATTTCAAAAGGATTATTGAAAATCAAGGTTTTATCATGCGGAAAACGATTCATGTTCTATTCAATTTTTTGACACTCACATGGGTGACAATCACATGTGTATTGGACGCCAAACAGCTTCCTCCTCTGACATCACAAGATGTAATGGACAAAACAAAAGAAATTATGGGGTTTCATGCTTCACAAAAAGAGCTGACACCGGCTCTAGCACAGAGAATATTGCTCAATTATATAGAGAATTTAGACCACAGCAAGACATACTTTTTACAATCGGATATTAATCTATGGATACAGGCAAGCGACACCGTATTGAATCAGATCGTCGATGATTACCATAAGGGATCATTTCTCGTTTTTGAAGAGATTCAGAATAAGTTTGCTGAAGCCATTCTCCGCAGACGGGAGCTAGAAAAGAAAATTAACTATGCTAACCTTCCTAAACAAGTAAAATTCAAAGAGTTTAAAGATATTTCTTGGGCAAATTCGGAACAAGAATTGCTATCTCGTTTAGAAAAAATGAAAGCCATTCAATTTGAAACTCTATCCAATTTACAAGAAGATATGAAATCTCTCTCTCTTCAGCGAATGGCAAAGCGACAAACGAAATACGAAGAAGATATGATGGTGTCTGATTCACTGGAGAAACAACGGTTAATTTTATCGCAGGTGTTAAAAGCAACTGCTTCAGGACTGGATTCTCATACCGTGTATTTTACTCCTACGGAAGCTTCGCAATTTATGATCGATGTGCAACAACGGCTACATGGTGTGGGAGCACAATTGCGCGATGATATCAGCGGGTTTACAGTAACAAAACTAGTGGAAGGGGGACCTGCTCTCCTGGGCAAACAATTAAAAACTAAGGATAGAATCATTGCTGTGGACGGCGTTCCCGTAATAGGGATGGATATTGCAGATGCTGTGGAATTAATTCGGGGAGAAGCAAATACACCTGTCGTTTTGACTGTGATTCGAAAAACAAAGAAGGAAGAAGAAGAAAATGAGGAAAAACTCGATATCACAGTAATGAGAGGCGAGGTGGTTCTTAAGGAGTCAAGATACAAAAGCTCTCATGAGCCCTATGGAAATGGAATCATCGGTTATTTGAAGTTATATTCTTTCTACCAGGATGAGGATGGCAACGGAAGTTCTTCGGCAGAAGATTTAGAAAAGGAGATCCAAGAATTAAAAAAAATCGGCCATTTGCAAGGTATTGTATTAGATTTGAGATCTAATTCGGGTGGTCTTCTTTCTCAGGCAGTTGCTGTAACAAGTCTCTTTATTTCCAAAGGGGTGGTTGTTTCCATTAAAGATGAAAATGGCCGGGTTCAGCATTTACGAGATTTGAATGGTTCGAAAGTGTGGGACGGTCCCCTTTTGGTATTGATCAATCGAATGAGTGCTTCAGCTTCAGAAATTGTGGCACAAACATTACAAGATTATGGAAGAGCTATTGTTGTGGGGGATGATCACACCTTTGGAAAAGGGTCATTTCAAACTTTTACACTAGGGTCTACGAATCCCGACCAGGTCAATTCCTTAGGAGAATATAAAGTGACTAGAGGAAGATACTATACTGTATCTGGCAAAAGTCCTCAACTCAAAGGGGTGGAATCAGATATTCCTATTTTGGGAATTTTCTCTCAAACAGATATCGGCGAACGATTTGGAAAATATCCCTTAGAAAATGATCAAATCAAACCCAATTTCGATGATGATTTGTCGGATATTCCCTTTGTGCAACGAGATAAAGTGCGATACCTCTACAAATTCGGGTTACAAGAAAAAGAAACTACTTATCTCTCCTATTTAGAAAAATTAAGAAAAAACGCCACGCTTCGGCTGGAAAATAACCAGAATTACCAAAATTTATTGAAAGAAGCAAAGAAAAAAGAGGATGATGACGAATCTACTATAAGAGAAAATTTTGGGCAAAATGACCTTCAACTAGAAGAAACATATCATATTATGAAGGATTTAATCGTCATGATGAGCGAGACCGGAACGCTCCTTTTTCCACAAAAAAAGAAAACTTAGTTCGCATAGTGCAAAAGCGCCTAAGATGATTAAATAAATAAATACATACGAAGGAACATTCACACGGTACGTTGTGCATAATAAAATGACTAGTTGCAATATGGTACTTATTTTGCCGCTCAATATGGAACGGAAGCGAAAATAAGGCCATTGTCCCACTAGAATAAGATAACTTCCAAAAAGAAAAAGAGCAAAATCGCGAGACAATAAAGCCAAGCATTGCCAAAGAGCAAACCGCTGTTCAAAAAAGAAAATCATCATGGCAAAAAAGACAAAAAACTTGTCAGCCAATGGGTCCAATAAGGCACCCATTGGACTCACTTTTTTAAAACGCCTTGCGATATAGCCGTCCAAGACATCAGTCAACATCGCCAGCAAGATTGCGGTAGTTCTATATACAGGACTACTTGATAAAAACAAAAAGGCGAGCGGTATTCGTGCAAGAGAGAGAGTATTACAAAAACTCCAGCTCATGCATGCCCTATTAAATTTTTCTGTGCCCATGATTTTTTTAACTGCAGCATATGCTTATTGGAAATTCCTCCCAAAAATTCAATTGCTTTTAGTAACCGGGCTCTTGTTCGGTCTTTTCCCAAAACTGATACGGAATCAAATAAGGGGGGACCTTGTATTTTGCCCATTATACTAGCAAATAAAAGAGGCATGACAACTTTCTTGTGGTGTACTCCAAAAAATTCGGCCACTTCACGAGATGCTTGATTCATTCCCCCGCCTTCCCAATTTTCAAGCTCATCCAAGCGCCAAATGATGGCTTGTAGTATATCACAACGGTTTTCCTGAGAAATATCTTTTACTTCAAATAAAGAATCTTGATAACGAATATGGTTAATAAAGAGAAAATCGAATAAATCCATAAAATCGCCAAAAGTTTTGATTCGCGAATAACATAATGGCATTAATCTTTCCATAAAGGTGTCATTGAAAGACCATTCTTTCATTCGATTCCACAATTGAGTGATTGGAATATTTTTGATTAAGTATTGTTGATTTACCCAATCCAATTTTTGGATATCAAATATTGCTCCTGAAACCCCAATTCGCTTGTAATCGAATTCTTTGATAATCTCCTCAAGACTATAAATTTCCCTATCTCCTGTCATGCTATAGCCCATTAAGGTAAGAAAATTCATAACGGCTTCTGGCAAATAGCCACTATCGCGATAAAAAAAGATGGAGGTGGGATTTTTTCGTTTGGATAATTTTTTTCCATCTTTTCCTAGCAACAAAGGCATGTGCATAAAAATAGGAGGTGTCCATCCAAATGCCTTATAGAGCAATATATGTTTGGGAGTCGAACTCATCCATTCATCCCCTCGAATGACATGGGAGATTTTCATGAGCGCATCATCCACCACATTCGCAAGGTGATAGGTAGGAAAGCCGTCTGATTTCAATAAAATTTGATCGTCAACGTCGGCCCAGGGAAATGTTGTTCGACCTTTGATTGCATCTTCATACACACATTCTCCAGATAGAGGCACTTTTAATCGAATGACGTAGGGGATTTGCTTTTCTCTTCTTTCCTCTATTTCAGCAGAGGTCAAGTGGCGACAACGACGATCGTACCCTTGTCTTATTCCTTGCTTAGCCGCTACCTCTCGCATTTCTTCTAAATCTCCTGCTGTGCAAAAACATCGATAAGCAGTTCCATTTTCCAGTAATTTTTCCGCATATTCTTTATAAATAAGAAATCGATCGGATTGCCGATATGGCCCATAAGGGCCCCCTACATCGGGTCCTTCATCCCAATGAATGCCACACCATCTCAAGGCAGAATAAATATTTTGTTCATACTCAGGTCGACTTCGGGTCTGGTCTGTATCTTCAATACGGAGGATAAATTTTCCTTGATGGTGATGGGCAAAAATCATGTTGAAAAGAGCGATATAAGCAGTTCCTACATGTGGATCCCCTGTAGGAGATGGGGCTATGCGAACGCGTACTGACATAAAAAGAATACCTTCAGGTTTAGAGGGTATTTTGTAATTATAATAGCCTTGCTTCGAAATGATTTTCTCCCTAGGAGACAGTGGGTATGAGCAGGACAATATTGATTAATATGGCCTGCTCATACCCACTGTCTCCTAGGGGAAAAGAATTCGAATCAAGGTTTATTAGAATTACAAAACACCCTCTAAGAGGGTATTTTGTAATTCTAATAGCCTTTATACCGAACTCGTCATTCGGTATATGATTAGGTTCTTACGGGTGATCCCAATTCATCGACTACAGTATCTTCTCCTAATTCTTTTCGTCCTTGCTCTCCTACTAAAGTAGCGAATTGTTGTCCTAAAGAACGAACAGCCGCAATCCAAGCAATAATCACAAAAACGACGATGGCTCCCACGTAAGGGGCACTCACACTGACAGTTGTAAAAAATAACAACAAACCTTGATGAATAAGGGAACCACCAGACTTACCTAAACGAGAACCTACTCCATCAATGGCGGCCTTCCCTTTAAGTCTGCATTCATGACTTAAGGGAATAAAGGTCATTTCTTTCGTCGAATCAAATACAGAATATTTGCACGCTTTACTCAAACATACTTGCGCCGCACCAAAAAGGGCTGCTATAGCAAGAGGAGTGGTTCCTGTAAGAGAGATAATAGGATCTGCGATGTTGTGTCGGAAGAGCATAAAGATGAAAAATCCGGCACTCGTAATCAACATAATAACAGGAGTAATTAACGCTGTGCGAGTCCATCCAAACCTGGAAATGAGTTTTGACATAAACAGTGAAACAATTGAAGCAAAAAATCCTATAATCGATGTAGTGTAGTTCATGTAACGATTATAATCTGTGGCTGAAGGATACAGCTGCTTTAATTGATCTTTCCAAACAATTTCGACTAAATTAATAATTAAGTTATAACACAAAACTAGAAGAGCAATACACACGAGATATTTCGAATTATACAAGTATGTAAAACTCTCTCGAATCGAAAGTTTTTTTTGTTTTTTCTCAATAGGCGCATGTAAATCATGAAAGGACTCATCGATTAACACTCTAGTATTCAACCAATAAAATGCAGCAATACTAATCAACCCTCCGAGAATAATCATGGCGATTAAAATTTGCAATGTTCTCTCCCAATCTTGCCCCGTTGTCACTGCATTAGCCGCAAAACCGGCGCAAATTCCCGCTATACTCGATGCGATTCCCAACATCGTATAAAAACGGCGGGCTTCTTGGAGTTTTGTGACTTCATTGGCAAATCCCCAGAAAAGGACCGATAGTACAGTACTACCCCAAAGTTCACATACAACGTAAAATAAGGTAAACGTCCAATTGCGAAACATGGCGATAAAACCTTTAAAACCCGCAGGTAAAAAATACTCCATCGAATCCGCTAATTGATGAGGATGCAAAAACTCTCGAAATGGGTAAAAAACAAACGTAAAAAGTGCGAAAAAAACTAAGAAAAAAGAAATGGTGATATAAAATACTTTTTCTTGGCTATAGCGATTGCTCAACTTTGTGAAAATATAAGTAAAGATGATCGCCATTGGCAACAAAACCCATACTTTTATAAATGGGATTACTTCTGCCCCTGAGGATTTTGCCGTAACAACGATTGTGTCTTTGACATTTCTCAAAATGCTATAATCAAAGCAAATCAGAAACAGCATAATCATCATGGGAATGATCTTGCGATATTCATGCCGATAGATAGGCCACAAAAAAGAGCGGAGTTTTCCAAACGCTGGGGTTGCTTGTATCATTTAAACCCTTTTATTAAAAAATAACTATATTATAGATTGGAAATAGTTATCAAGAAGTAAAAATTATAAAAAATAAATTATATCGCTTTTTGTTCGGTAAATAAGGGGTGATCTTTCAAAACAGTGATTGGAGAGAGGGCTGAAGATAGTATTTCTCCCTTCTCCTGCACGGGAGAATCCATAAAAGAAGGGGGTATTGAAGAAAAAAGAGAACCTATCTCATTGCTCGTCCCATTCTCTTTTATAGGATCATTTTTTTCTGGTTGTGTGAGTTCATTGAATTGCTTTCCGAGAACTCTTACAGCAAGAACCCAGGTAATGATGATGCATAGTAAAATAACAGCAACATAAGGAGCCGTAGCAGGAATTGTAGAAAGGAATAATAATAAGCTTTGGTAAACAACGGATCCGCTCGATTTTCCCAAGCGAGAACAAATCCCGTCAATGACAGCCTTTCCAATGAGCTTCTTTTCTGGTGACAAAGGAACAAAAGTCATTTCTTTAGTGGAATCAAAAACAGAATACTTCGCACCTCTGCTCAAAATATTTTGAGCAGAACCCAAAAAAACCACGATAACAAGGGGAGAAATTCCCATGACAGAAAAAATAAGGTCCGGAATCAATTGATTGAGAAAAAAGAATCCAAAAAAAGCAATGCTGGTAAGGGCGAGTATGATAGGTGTTAATAGGGCTGTAAAAGTCCAACCTCCTTTTCGGATCGCATTCCCAGATACAAATAAAGAAACTAAAGTAGCAACGACACCAATAATAGAGACGATGTGGTTCATATATACTGTATAGTCAACCGGGTTTGGGTATAACTTCACTACCTGTTGCTTCCAAAGAATTTCGGTTAAGTTAATAATCAGGTTGTAACAAATGACTACAGCAGCAATGCAAAGTAAATAAGAAGAGTTTAGCAAATATTGGATGCTCTCCTTGAGAGAAATTTTTCCTCGGATCTTATCTTCTTTTTTGGAATGGGAAGGGTCATAATATCGTTTATCTCGTAATACATAATCATTCAACCACTTAAAGAGAAAAAGTGACAAAATTCCTGAGACTAAGACAAAGGAAATCATAAAAATGAGTGACTGGTGCCAACAATCTTCTCCCACAAAAAGAATTTCATTTTTTGTATGAAAGGTACAACAAAACACAGAGGCTTGCCCTGCTACAATTCCAGAAATATTCGCTCCTACTCCAAACAACCCATAAAAACGCCTTGCCTCATGAATTTTGGTTACTTGATTGGCAAATCCCCAGAACAATACGGAGAGCACCGCACTTGACCATAATTCAGATGCCACATAAAAAATGGTAAATGTCCAATACCGGAACATCGCGACTAACCCTCGAAAACCGGGAGGAAGGATTTGTTCTAATCGATCTGCTAACTCGTGGGGGTGGATTGAATCGCGAATGGGATACAAAAAAAAAGTAAAAATGAAAAAATATAATAAAAAGAGAGAAATAAGGATGTAGAATACTTTTTCTTTGGAATAATGATTAGATAACCAAGCAAAAAACAAAGTCATTAACACAGCACCCGGAAAAACTCCCCAGACCTTTACAAATGGAATGACTTCTGCACCAGCCGATTTAGCTGTAACAAGGAGAGAATCTTTAAGGGTTCTAAGAATGTTATAATCAAAGGAAACAAAAAAAAAGATGAGAAGCATTGGGATGAGCTTTTTCAGCTCATGGTAGTAAACGGGCCAAAGATAGCGGCGCCATCTACTAAACTCCGGCGTTCCTAAAGGAATCGACGACATGAAACCTTTCCTTAGAGATTGCTTTTATTGGAACAAACAGTCTCTTAGTTCGCTGTTAGAGTAGTCTTTTCTTCTCTATTTAATCAATTAAATAGATTTTTTTATTTTTTTGTTTTTTGAACCGAGGGGTTCAAGGAAGTCTTTGGCGAAAGCGCATCAATGCCGGGCAATCGTCCAAATTCTATATACTCTAGCGTAGCTCCTCCTCCTGTTGAGACGTGACTGAACTTTTCTATCACCCCTGCATGCTCTACAGCAGAAATCGTGTCGCCTCCACCAATAATAGTAGTGGTTTTATCGGTCAGTTCGGCAATATGTTTGGCAATTGCATTTGTTCCATGGTCAAACGGGGGGCATTCAAAGACTCCTACAGGACCATTCCAAAAAATAGTCGATGCATTTCTCAATTCTTCTGTATATTTTCGAATTGTTTCTGGGCCTATATCAACACCCTGTTGGTCGTTAGGAATTCCCTCTTTAATCCGTACGGTACGGTATTTTGCCTTTGGCCCTATTTTATCTGTAATGACAATATCTACTGGTAAAACCATTCGACACCGCGATTGCAACTGTACGTCTAGCAGCTCACGAGCAACCGGAATAAAGTCATTTTCAATTTTAGATTGCCCTACAGGAATATTTTCTGCTTTAAAGAAGGAATAGGCCATTGCTCCACCGATCAATAAGATATCTGCTTTTTGCAATAATGCCTCAATCACTTTGAATTTTGTCGAAATTTTTGCTCCTCCAAGAACTGCGCAAAAAGGTCGTTTTGGATGCAACAGCTTGACTCCTAAATAAGCTAATTCTTTTTCCATTAAAAAACCCATAGCCGCTTTTCCAGGAAAAAATGTAGGAAGAACTGTTGTCGAGGCATGTGCTCGATGCGCTGTGCCAAATGCATCATTAATATAGACATCTCCTAGATCTGCCAAAGAGCTTACGAAAGTGGGTTCTTCAGCTGGTTTTTCTTCTCCTTTGTGAAATCGGACATTTTCTAATAAAATAATTTCTCCTGGTTTAAGGTCATCCGCTAGTTTTTGCACTTCTGGGCCACAACTATCAGGAGCCATTTTTACAGGAATATTAAGCAATTTTGCTAAATGTTTCGCGCAAGGACGAAGAGAAAGGGCAGGATCTACTTTTCCATTCGGTCTTCCAAGGTGGCTTATGAGTATTGCTGAACCCCCATTATCCAATACATATTGAATTGTGGGGAGAGAAGCCCGTATTCGAGAATTATCTGTGATCACACCCTCTTCAAGAGGAACGTTGAAATCCACTCGTATCAGAGCTTTTTTATTTCTAAGGTCTAGATCTTGTAGAGAGATTTTTTCTTCCATCAAAAAACTTTATAAGAAATGGAAAACGTTTGTGAAATGCGCTATTGCCAGATATACTCTTCAGAAAAAAGAGTGTCAAGAAGTTTGGTTGTCTTGTTCTATCCGAATATTTTTCGGATCGAAAACACAGACATAGTCGTCTCCTGGACTTAAACAAGCACTAGAGTTCATGAGAGCATCATAGCCCAATTTTTTAAAAAATTGCGCAAGCAAGGTGTTTTTGATCATAAAAGCAATTTGACAGAATCGTTCAATCTCTACGTCTTTCGCAATATGAAATGCAACTCTATCAAAATATTGCAACAACCGATCTTGGGCAAAATATCTTTCTCGTTCGTTACAACCTAACTTAGCTAGACGTACGTTCTTGTTTAACGTAGCTTTTATTACGGCCTTTCCATAGCCTTCCGTTATACGTATATTTTTTGTCAGATAAATTCCATATCCTACATCTAAATTTTTTTTGAAAGTTCTAATGAGTTTAAAACCAGACTCGGTGATGCTTCTTTTTGCTTGTTCTGTAGTTCCATGATATAGAGTTATAGGAACTTCTGTTGCTTCGCTTATCAATTCTTCTAAAGATATAGTATAATAGGATGCGGGCAATTCCCGTGTTCCGTTTTCTTTTAAAATATGTAAAGGAAACAATGTTCGCTGGAAACAATAGGGATCGCTCCTCTTGACCAATGTCTCTGCTCGATCACTCGTGTACCCATGCTGCAGTAGTTCTACGAGCATTGCATCTCGGGAATCATAAACCTGTGGTGCATCAAAATATTTTAATTGACCGTTCTCATCGTAGCAATATTTTTCGGCTTCCTCCACAAGCTCAACCACACGTTCGGCAAACAATTTCTCGCTAGCCTCTATCTTTTCATTTTCAATACTTATTGGAGTGTTAAGTACATTCGCGGGAGGATCAAGAGGAATGCTGTTCAAAGGCTGGTAGTTGTACTTAAGGTCAAAATCCTCCTGTGTTTGGTTGGACTCAATCGCTAAGGCACTTGCTCGCGAGTGAAAATAAATCTTTGCAACAAGCATTACTAAGAAGAGCCCACCAAACGTGATAATAGTTAAGAATGCTGCTGGGAGGAACCTTTTCAAAAATTCATCATCTGTAAGATGTACTATCTTCTTGCATATTAAACGATTTGTTTTTGAATGGGTGTCGATTGAATAAGCCACCTGCTGCCAATCAAAAAATTTCTCCGCAAATTGTCCAGCCTTATATGTGATGCTTTCTTTTTCTTGAAAAAACACAACAAAGTGCGGGTCATTCAATTGTAAGGTTGCATACCAAGGAATTTGATCAAATTGAATCATTATTATCTTATTTGCTATTAAAAACTAATTCAGTTTATAACAATGAAACAAAAAATTCAATTAATGTTTTTTGTATTAAATATTCTTTTATTTTCTTCTCGGAATAGCAAAATAAAGTGAAAGGATCCAAGTAAACATAAAAGGGCCCCGAACAACATGACACCGAGAGGATAAATAGATTCTAATAATATCCCTCCCAAAAGAGGAAGAATGGATCCTCGGATTCCGACGGTTAAAATATTAGTAATACTGTAGATCGAACTATCTTTTTCTTTTGCAAAGACAAGTCCCGACATGTGCCAGTTAAGCTCACTTCCTGCCTGCATGATTCCATAAAAAATATAGGCAATATACAGAAGAAAAATATGGAAAGAAGAAGCAAGAAGAAAAAAAGGAAACAAAGCGGCAAAAAAAGTCACGAGAGTACAAAATTGGAAGATATGCACTCTTCGAAAATAATTGGCCCAAAGAGAAGAGGAAAATAGAACTCCTATGGCTTTGCAAAAGGCAATCGCCAATCCCATTTCCACAAAAGAGAGGTGAAGATTGTCTATAAACAATTGTGGCAATGCAGGTTGCATCACCATTAGCCCACCGCCACCAAACATAAATCCGACTTGAAACAGGGCAAATTTTTTATCCTCTAACAAGAGTTGCCATACTTGTTTCCACGGTCGCATTGTTTTTTCTCGAATATTTGAGAACGAAAGGGAGATTTTATTTAGAGAAGAGAGAAGGTCAGGGGTTGGAATAGATAACAAAGTACAAGTAGATAACGCACCTAAGGCGGCAGTGAAAAAAAATAGCCACTTCCAGATGTGAGGATAGTAATCGAGTAAATAACCAATGGCTACAGAGAAGACCGCGTTGCCAATATAATCAATCATGGTTCCATAACCAACGGTTTGTTCCTTCTTGTCGGGAAGATTGGATTTGAACAACTCCATCCAAGCAGGGATTGTTGCCCTTGCTAAGACCATGTTCATTCCAAAAGCAATAATCATATACCACGCTGAGTTTATCCAAGGGACGAAGAGAAAGGGAAGATGTCGGAGAAAATTGGCTCCTATCAAATTAGGAACGATATTATGAGGTCGTTGATAAATCGACTGGCACCAATAGGGAGAAAGGAGAGAAGCTGCGGGCTTCAATGCAACGATGACAATAATTTGCAAAGGGGTCAGATGGATATTTTTATAGAGAATAAATACGAGCATGTTGAGCAAACACCAGCAGGGAGTACCCATCAGTCGAGTACAAATAAAGCTCCACTGCGTGACCCGGCTTATTTCTTTTCTGCAATTTTCTATCATCTTAGAGACTGTCTCTTATCATCTGAACAAAATATTGATGAATCTGCGAGTCCGTTGTCAGTTCTGGATGAAAAGTAGTACCAAGATACTGTTTTTGCCTAATAAATACAGGTTCTTCATCGAGAGTAGCTAACACTTCTACTTCTTCTCCCATCTTAATGATGCGAGGGGCTCGTATGAAAATAGCGGGAAAGGCTGTTTCTTTTCCTTGAATGATCAATGGAATTGTCGATTCGAAAGAGTCAATTTGTCTCCCATAGGCATTTCTTTCTACTACAATATGCAGCAAACCTAATGTGGGCATTGACGATTGCTCTACTTCTTGCGCCATGAGAATGAGACCAGCACAAGTGCCGAAGACGGGCTTCTGATTTGCAAAGGCAATAAGAGGCTCTCTCATATGAATGAAATCTATTTGTCGATTCATAGAGGTAGATTCTCCTCCGGGAATAATTAATCCGTCGCAATGGAAAAGATCGTGAGGCGTTCTCACTTCTTTCGCTGTTACCCCAATCTGGTGCAATATTGCCACGTGTTTTGCAAAATCTCCTTGAAGGGCAAGGACGCCGATACATCGAGATGATCCCATTTACCATCCTCTTCGCGCCAGAAGATCTTCTTTTTTAAGCTGTCGAATATCTATCCCTTTCATAGGGTCTAATAAACCCATGGAAATCTTGGCCAACATTTCAGGGTCTTGATAATAGGTGACAGCTCCCACTATTGCCTTTGCCGTAGCTGCAGGATCTTCTGATTTAAAAATGCCTGAGCCTACAAATACCGATTGGGCTCCCAATTGCATCATGAGGGCTGCGTCCGCAGGGGTAGCAATCCCACCAGCTGCAAAATTAGGAACCGGCAAAGCCCCTTTACGGGCTACTGCTTTCACAAGTTCGAGGGGTGCACGAAGCCGCTTCGCTTCTACTATCCACTCCGTTTCCTCCATCATTCGCAATTTTTTTATCTCTTCTTGCAGTTTTCTCATGTGTCGAACCGCTTCTACAATATTTCCTGTGCCAGCTTCTCCTTTAGTTCGAATCAGTGCTGCTCCTTCGGCAATTCTTCTCAAGGCTTCTCCTAAGTCACGACAACCACAAACAAAAGGAATTTTAAAGGGATGTTTGTCGATATGATTTTCCTCATCAGCTGGTGTGAGAACTTCACTTTCGTCAATAAAATCGATTTGAAGGGCTTCTAATATCTGCGCCTCTACGAAATGGCCAATTCGACATTTCGCCATCACAGGAATAGTGACTGATTCTTGGATTTTTTTAATAAGATCAGGCTGCGTCATTCGAGCAATTCCTCCTTGTGCGCGGATATCGGAGGGGATCCGTTCAAGTGCCATAACTGCGACAGCACCAGCATCTTCAGCTAATTTTGCCTGATCAGGAGTTGTGACGTCCATGATAACACCCCCTTTAAGCATTTCAGCAAGAGAAACCTTTACTTCAAAAGATCCTTTTTCATGCGTTGTCTTGTCATTTTTTTTCATCTTAATAAACCGAAATTATAAATTTAAAAAAGGATTACCTGCCTGACTAAATGAATTCCCCTTCTTCCTTCGTTTAATCTCTACCCGAACAGAGTACAGTAAATCTTGGTCAAAGTCTTTATTCGCCATCCATTGAAGATATTGTAAAGGAATGTCTTTCAATAACCTACCTTTATGTTTTCCAAGTGGCATCGTGTTCATAAAAATAGGCTTAGACAAGACTTCAAATAATTGTTCCGTTGTTTTATACCGTTTGATGAGTCTTTTGAAGACTTCTTTATTGACAATGACATCGCTCATTGCGCGATGAGCACCTTCCATTGGGATATTAAAATGTTTCCGCAGGTGCTCTAGAGAGTTAATGGGAGATTCCCCATAGAGCCGTGCAAGTCGAAGAGTATCCAAAAATAAATTTCCTCTAATCGAGCAAGAAACTTGTTCTCTTTCTGCTGCTGTTGCCAAAATATCAATATCAAATTGAATTCCATGACCGATGATAATGTGTTTTCCTATCATTTCTAAAATGAGAGGCAAAATTTCAGAAATTCGGGGCTTTCCCTTAGTCATTTCTGACGTGATATTGTGAATGGCGGTTGAAGTTGGCGGAATTTCACACCCAGGATCTATGAGTGACTCCATTTGATCGTAAACTTGATCCTGATCAAAACACATCACAGCAATTTCAATGATCCGATCATTTTTAGGATCCAATCCTGTTGTTTCGCAATCCAAACAAATAAATTTTTGTCTTTCAAGACCCATATTTTAATGCATCCTTTATCATTGCCATAAGCTTGTCTCTTCCTTCACTTTTTGTTGTCGAGTAATAGGTATAATGGATATTACTCGCTCGCAATCCCTCTAAAATCTTATCCGTATTCGCTTTTTTCTCCGCTTGATTTACCTTATCAACTTTTGTGAGGACAACAATCATCGATTTCTGATGGTACACGATCCAATCGAGAAATTGGAGATCATCTTCGTTTGGAACTCGTCGAATATCAATTAAAAACAAAATGAGATCCAGTGTTTCTCTATTTTTTAGATAGGATTGCACCATGGGTCCCCACTCTTTCTTCGTATCTTGAGATACTCGAGCGTAGCCATATCCAGGAAGATCGGCAAATGCAATTTGATCTTCGTAGGTAAAAAAATTGAGCGCTTGTGTCTTACCCGGAGTTGTTGAAGTTTTTACCAATTTTTTTGAATGGAAGAGATCATTGAGTAAACTCGATTTTCCCACATTTGAGCGGCCAGCAACAGCGACTTCTTGAAGAATTTTTCCCGCCTCATTTCGAATCACTGGATAGTCCTTAGGAAAGACTGCTGTTTTGATAAATCTCGCTTTAGACATAATTTTTCCCTAAATCAAGTAAAGAAGTGGAAATCGAACGAAGATCGCCGCCAAGATGTTTCATTTGAACCAAAATTGATTGGGGTGGAAGAAATGAGGAAATTTTTTCCGACCATTCAACACAACAGATCCCCTCTTTATCAAAATATTCCTCAAATCCCATGCTCAAAAACTCCTCCATATCACGCAATCGATACAGATCAAAGTGGTATACTGTTTGTGACCCCTCATAAATGTGTAAATAGGTGAATGTCGGGCTTTGTACGTGGGTCGGATCGATGTGCGCAAAACCAGACACTATACCTTTGATAAAAGTAGTTTTGCCGGTTGCCAATTCTCCAAAAAAACAAATGACTGTAGGCGCAATAATTTGCTGGCCGAACTCTTTTCCCTGTTCAAAAGTCTCTAGAGCCGAATGAGAAAAAAACGAGGTATTTAGGAATTGTCTTCTGCTTCTACCCATCTTTCTACGTAGGGAAGGAATTCTTCACACTCTGCCAGCGCTTCGACAAAAGCTGTGATTTTGTCTTCCACTAATTGTTTTTGTATAAATTCTAAAAAATGCTCTTCGATTTGGAATTTATTTTGGTTTTGCACCTCAACAAGAGAAAGTCTTTTTAAATAATTTTTTCTAAAATCTTCAATCGCGCTTTCTTTGCTATTAAAAAGCTTACCACTTAAGACGGAAGAATAGACAACTTTTGTTGTTGTCCCTTTTTTTGTCTTTGTTTTGTCAATATAATTTTTAATTACTTCTGGGTCTTCAGAAACAAAAAAACGTTTTACACGAAGACCTCCCACTCGCTCTGTATTTTCTGGACACTTTGATACCCAATCATAAATGGCATCCTGAGGATTGGGATGAGTATTATCGCCAAAAACTTTCCCGGTAAAAGGACAGATATATATTTTTTTTGTTTCTTCATTGACACTAGCCTGACCGAATCCGATTTTAATTTCAGTTTCATGCCATAATTTATTTTCATTCCCGAGTTGCCGAATGGCATCTGCTGTACTTTGGTAAATTATTTTATCCTTTGGAAATAAGACAGGCTCAAGACCAAATTTTTTTTCGATAAAACATAAATAAGTGTTTACCAATTCTGTTGGGCGATTTTCATTTAAAAAATACTCTAATTCTTTTTTTTGTTCTTCGGATATGACAATTTTAGTCATTAGAAAACCCCCTTAGCACATCTCCGTAAATGATAAAAAACGAAAAAACACTGGTAATTATGGTAACTTGCCAAGTATTATTGATTCAAGATAATTATTTTTCTTACCCTCCATAATACCGAAATGAAAAGCATATTAGGCCATTTAGAGGAAAAGTTTGCTGAAGCTACTCATCGAGCCTTTCCAGAATTGCGAGAGCAACAAATAGAGATCTTCCCTGAGATTACCCTAAGTACGCAGCAGAAATTTGGACATTATCAATACAATTCTGCAATGAAATTGGCCAAATTGGTCAAACAACCTCCTAAGAAAATTGCCGAATTGATTCTTGCACAAATGGCTGAACAAAATAAAATGGGTGAACAAGATAATTTGATTTCCCACCTAGAAATTGCCGGCCCTGGTTTTATCAATATCACATTACATCCCCAGTTTCTTTCTCAAAAAATTGATTTTCTTTTACGAGATTCACATCTGGGCATTGATTTCCCCATAAAACCACAAAAAATTATTATAGATTTTTCTTCTCCTAATATTGCCAAGGAAATGCATGTCGGACATCTTCGATCGACCGTCATCGGGGATTGTTTGGCAAGACTCTTTGAATTTTTAGGGCACGACGTCTTGCGACAAAATCATATCGGCGATTGGGGAACCGCATTTGGAATGCTCATTCGCCACTTAAAAGAAGAGGCTCCAGAAATTCTTACAGGCAAGCAATCGACAAATATTCAACAACTACTTATCTGGTATAAAGAATCGAAAAAAAAATTTGACGAAGATCCCGTCTTTAAACAGCAGGCACAACAAGAAGTCGTCGAATTGCAACAGGGAAATGAAAAATCTCGAAAAGCTTGGGAAGTCATTTGCCAAATTTCTAGAAAAGCTTACCAAGAAATTTATGATTTACTCGACGTTCAACTGACAGAAAGGGGAGAATCTTTTTATAACCCTTATTTGCCACAAATTGTGGCTGATCTGGAAAAAAAAGAATTGATCGAATATTCCGATGGAGCCAAATGCCTCTTTGTTGAAGGATTTAAAAATCGAGAGGGAGATCCATTGCCTCTTATGATTCAAAAATCAGATGGAGGATATACGTACGATACGACTGATATGGCGACGATCTACCATCGCATTGCTGTTGAAAAAGGAAACCGGTTGATTTATGTGATTGATGCGGGACAAAGCACCCACATGCAAATGATATTTAAGGCTGCAGAAAAAGCGGGTTATCTTCGACCAAAAGAAGTTCGGGTAGATCATGTCGCTTTTGGGCTCGTTCTTGGGGCAGATGGAAAAAAGTTTCGAACAAGATCTGGAGATACAGAAAGGCTCATCGATTTGCTTCTAGCAGGAATCGAACAGGCAAACACTATCCTCAAAGAACGAAACCTTACAATGGAAGAAACTGAACGGAATGCATTGGCTCGCGCATTGGGAATTGGCGCAATTAAATATGCAGACCTTTCTAATCACCGAATGGGCGATTACACCTTTAGTTATGATCGAATGTTGCGATTTGACGGGAACACTGCTGCTTTTTTACTCTATTCATACGTAAGAATTGGTGGAATCAAACGAAAAGTGGGAAAAGACCCCCTAAATATCCTCAAAGACACGAAAATAGAACTAAAAGAACCTGCTGAAATCGATTTAGGGCTGCATATCCTCCGCTTCCACGAAACTTTAGAGCAGTTTGTAGATGATTTACTGCCCAACCGACTCTGCGATTATCTTTACCAATTAGCCGAAAAATTTAACGCTTTTTTTAGAGACTGTAGGGTGGAAGGAAGCCCGCAAGAAAAAGAGCGACTTCTCCTTTGTGAAGCAACGGAAAAAGTCTTACGCCAAGGGTTGTATATACTCGGAGTTCCTCTAGTCGAAAAAATGTGATCCTACAAAATCTGGTAAGATGGTAGATGAGTGTGAATCCTCGGTCAAAAGCGCAAAATGAATGCAGATTTTTGTCTAGACAATGGGGTACACTATAATCCTCTCTCCACGTCTCCCCGACTCCGCGCCTCTGCGTTAATAGTTTTTTGCCTAAGGTCGAATCCATGTAAATTATTCTCACCCATCTACCCTCCTACCCAAAATCTGAAGAAAAGATTTTGAATAGGCTTTTTAGATAACAAGTTTTGACAAGAAATTTCTAATGAATAAAATATCTTTGGGATGAATCATATTGGTTCTTCTTTACTCAGTTACTTTCGTTATGCATCTGTGTAAGCAGACAAACTACTAATTGCAAAAGACAATTCAGATCAAAATATGTTATCTCCTCAAGCAGCTTTGATGTCCGTTGGAATTTGCTGGTTATATGCATATACTATGGCAAGTTATGTCTATTCATATAAAGGCAAAATCTTACAATTAAAACAGAGAAATGTAATATGGTTAATTTTTTGGTTACTAGTAAATTTAACAAGTTTTGTGTATCTACGATCCTTATTGCTTTTCCGATGACTCACAAATATAGAGGAAAATGATGGATATTTGGTTAGACACAACAGATATTCAATTAGTTCACAAAGCAGTAAAATTGGGTATTGTGGCGGGAGTCACGACAAATCCTTCTTTGATTGCGAAGGCTAATCGAAATCAGGAAGAAATTGTCGACGACTTGCTTCATGCACAAGAAGGACCAGTCGCTATTCAGGTTTTGGCCACTGATATGGAAGAAATGGTACAACAGGGGCAAATGTTGTACTCCTTATCTAATCGGCTCATCATTAAAATTCCTTTGACGCAAGAGGGTATTGAATCGATTCATTTATTATCCCGTCAAGGAATCCCTACCATGGCAACTGCCATCTTTCACCCAAGGCAAGCCCTTCTCGCAGCTCTTGCGGGAGCAAATTATGTAGCTCCGTACATTAGCCGTATCGAAAAAATAGGTGAAAATCCTTGGAAAGTCTTACAATCGATTTCTCATATTTTTCATTCTTATCGAATGAAGACAAAAATTCTTGGCGCATCATTGCAAACGATTGATCATCTCCTCCAATGCGCGGAATGTGGAATCTCGGGAGTAACCGTCCACAAGGAACTCTTTGACAAATTTGTTGAAAGCGAGGAACATACTCTCCAAGCCGTCCAACAATTTAGCTTAGAAGGAGAAAAATATCCTTTCCTCTTCGCTGTTAAATAAATTTTACATTTGCGAGAATATTATGAAAATAAACCTTCCATACATCGTTCTATTTTTTATCTCTTTTTTTCCCTTAGCAGCAATCGAATACAAAATCCAAGATTTAGGAACATTAACTGCAGATGAAAGCCATCCAACAAGAATTAATAATCACAATGCAATTGTGGGTTTTATCCTCAACGACAAAAACAGCTATGGATTCCTTTGGCAATCCAATAACGGACTCACTTTTTTAGATGCCCTTTGTTATAAAAAAGAAAGTTATAATCGCCATAATATTACTTCTCCTTACCTAGGGCCTTTGATAAACAATCACAACCAAGTTGTTGGTATTGGTTGGCATCAAACGAAGCATTGGTTCAAGGAAAGTACCCGTTCTAAACGGATTTACATGTACAACAATGGTGCGATACAAGATCTTGGCATTCCTCAAGATTGGAACATCCAAGAAATAGAAGGTTGGAAAACTCCATCGGTTTGGGATGATCAAGCTGTGAAAATTGTAGCATTTAATGACAAGCAACAAATTCTCATTAGCAATAAAGCAGATAAAGACACACAAGTTGCCCTTTGGGAAAACGGAAAATTTCAAGATATCGATCCCAACCAAATTAGCGATGCGTATGGCATGAATAATCAAGGATTGATTTTAGGTCGCAAATGGGTGAAAAAAGCAAATATGACTTTCCCTATGCTCGTTTTATACAATCCGGAAAAAAATACCAGTATTGAAATACTAAACGATCTGAATTTGAGCCGCCAACAATTGAATGATCGAGGACAAGTGATTATGTCACAATACAAGAAAAATCCTTCAAGATGGGAAGGATTTCTATGGGATCCAGAAAAGGGGTTGATTCATTTAGAAGATTTTTCTCCTTTGGCTTTCAATAATCGAAATCAAATTATCGGCGTGCAAAGCTCAGAACTTTTGAATGGGAGTAGATTTTTTCTTATGTGGGACGCCGGTATAATCAAACCTATTCGCTCAGTTGCTAGTTTAGATGAAATAGAATCATTATGGAATGAATTGCTGTTCTTAAAGCAGATCAATGACAATGGCTATATTATAGCAGAGGGAATATTTGATGAAAAACTGCATAGCTTCGTCCTCATTCCTCAAGAATGAAAAAAGATTTCAACGAAATTTCTTCTCTATTAGCTGAAATCATTGAAAAAAAGGAGTTGCTCTTCGTTGCAATGAGCTCTCCTTTGTCTCCACAAAAAATACAAAAAGGGCAAATCCGACCGATTTCTATTCAAAATCAATTGTCATATCAAGTAACAGTCTCTATAGGAGAGCAGGTTTTTCATGAAAACCACTCCCCAGCCTTGTGTCTGGAATGGATAAAAAAACACCTGTTGCAATTCAAACAAACTCTCTTGCACACATCTACAGCTAATTACCATCTGTTGGTCAATAAAAAAGGATCGATCACTCTTCTCAAACAACCTCCTTCGAAAACTTCTTATAAGGAAACAAAACACAATCGGAAAAAAAATTCCTTTTTTACGGACGGCGATAAAACCCCTTTATTTTGTCATTTGGGAATCATGAATGAGAAAGGAAAAGTCTATCCTGATAAACAAGATAAATTTCGGCAAATTAACCGCTTTCTAGAAATGGTGGATGATATTTTGCCCTCCCTTTCTCCTGGAACATCCTTTCGGGTAGTCGATTTTGGCTGTGGAAAAGCTTACCTGAGTTTTGTCCTCTTCTATTTTTTGCAATTTCTTAAAGGATTGTCCGTAGAAATGTGGGGGATTGATCGAAAGAAAAAGGTGATTGAAGAGTGTCAAGAACTGACGCGAAAGCTTGGCTACGAAAAAAATCTCCATTTTTTTTGTGGAGAAATTGATGATTTCCACATAGAAGGAGACATTGACCTCGCTGTCTCTTTACACGCTTGTGATATTGCCACAGACGTTGCATTGGAAAAAAGCATACGACACAAGGCACAAATGATTCTCGCAGCTCCCTGCTGCCAACACGAACTGCTCCATCAAATTACGCAAGATGCCTTGCAGCCACTACTCAAGCATGGAATTCTGAAAGAGCGCTTTGCTGCATTATCAACAGATGCTGCTCGCGCCCAACTATTAGAAGTGTGCGGATATCAAACACAAATCATAGAATTCATCGATCCGGAGCACACGCCAAAAAATCTTCTTATCCGCGCCATTAAAAAACAAAAATCCAAGGACCAAAAAAAGAAAGCCTGGGAAGTGTACCAACAATTCAAAACCCATTTGCACATTTCCCCTTCTTTGGAAAAATATTTATGCGCGCACATGGGCAGGGAACAAATTCTCTTTAAAAACGAATAGGAAAGAATTAGGACAAAGATTGGCGTATGAGTGCTTTCTGATACAGTTCATTTAAACGACTGGCTTTTGGAAAAACACTTTTTGGGATTTCAGACAAGTTTGTAATGGAGAAAGTTTTTTTTCCGCTCGTTTTTATTGAAATCTGCTTCTTTCGTACTTCGTTGTCGCCAGATGGTATAAAACGTGAATCTGGAGCATAGAGAGCCTGTTCTTTTTTATGAATAGTAACATAAGGGCTCTCTTTATCATAGGTGATTGGAAAATGTAAATGAGGATGGGTTTTTTGCACAATGAGCGTTGAAAATGTGTGTTCAAGAATATCGTTTTTTTTATAAAAAGCGATCACGGCATATCCGATTTCATTAAGAAATTCTATCATTTCTGGCAAACTTTCATGAATACCTAAAAAACTAGGCAAATCGACAACTAAAAGTCCACCAGGTGCTAAAAGCTCATAAAATTCTGCTAGATTTCTGGCATTGTCTTCTAGGTAAAAGATCGCTGTCTTACATACGATACTATTCCAACGGCGAGAAGTGATAAATTGGTTCGTTAAGATTTTAGAGGCATTATAAATATGATAACAAGTATCCGGCACCTGAGAATTTTTTGCTCGAAGATCAGAAGCAGAAATCGTATGACCTTCCACAGAATAGCCAATCTTTTCACCAGCCTTTTCCAAGTGCCAAGCAAAATCCCCACTTCCTCCACCAATATCTAGATGCAAATAAGGAACTCTATTTTGGCCATATTCCAATATATGTTCTAAAAAGAGTGCGGAAACTTCAAGACGTGAGAAAGCTTGATTGATCCTAAACGAATATTCCTTAGCTCCCTGACAAGGATAGATCTCGGAAGACATATCTTTTTCCTTATCGCTTTTTGGGCAAATTGTAGAGGAATGGGTCTTCTTAGCGGCATCGCCAAAATTTTTTTCACTTTGATTTATGAGAGCAGGCAATGTCGAACCAAAGACTCTATTTATATCAAAAAGATAGGAAAAAACAATCCTTGAGATTTTATCATCCAGGAAAGGTAGTGTAAGAATTGCTTGCGCCTCTAATTCTTCCTGTGAAGGTAACTCAAAATAGGGTTTTATTGAATCAGCAACTAAATTCATTACTATTTTCCTATAAACTAATTGTTCATTGCCAATTTTGCATTCGCTTCGCTGTAAAAAGTATTTTTAACAAAATCATAAGTCCCAAAAATGATGTAACTGCTGGAAAGAATTCCAAATGTGACTAACGCTGTCCATAGGGGAAAAGGTAAAAAGAAAGGGATGGGTAATTGCATGAACCATGATGATCTTAAATGAAAAGCAGCAAAAGCGAGGATGCTAGAAAAAACGAATCGGTATATTGAGGTGACTACTGTCCTTAAGACACAACGTTTTATTACTTCATCGATCACTTTCTGTGATTCTTCAAGCTGAATACCAGGGAATGGTATCTCTCTTAGCCTTTTCAGTGCATCAATCGCATGTTTTGCATAAAGAAAATGGCCTATACCCATATCCTCATTGGCTTTATGCCCTTCTGTTTCTGTTAGAAGTCGATCAAGTGGTTCCGTATCAACAATGGCTATTCGACCATCTTCACTGAACTTCACATTGCCTTCATGGATATCTACAAATTTCGCTAAAGTAAGCAATGCCAAAGCTCTTATTTTCTCAACAGTCCATGAGTCTTGTGGACATAATATAATTTTTTTAGAGAGAACAGCAAAATTTTTTAAATGCTCGCTCCAACAAAGAAATTTATCTGGTATAACTACTAAACCATCTAGCTTTTCTTTTTTAACAAACTTACGAATTTGATTAGCTCGAATAATTCGATACATATGAGTATCGTGGGCTGTCGGAATTGGATCATTTTTTGCACGTTGCAATTTGAGAAAATATTCACCGCAATCAAAAATATGTGTTTTGCCCACACTACTCACCAATCCAGGATTCTCCGCGATTGCTTTACCCATTTCTTGCACCATGTTTTGTAAAACCTGGCGTTCTTCCACATCAACTACACATTTAGGATGACTTAACAGATATGGGTTAAATTCACTGGAAAGATTCTGTAAATTAGTATTAGCTATCATATTTTTTATTAAAATTAGAATAAACGATAAATATAACGTAATTGATATATACTAACAAGTAAAAAATATAGGAATTAAAAAAAACTTTACAAAAAGAACAAACAACGTGAATTCATGGATTATCTCTACTAATGTCAAATTCTACATTACAATCGTTAAGATCATCCAAAATACCTACGGGGAATTTCTTCTTAAGATATTCTGCTATTTCTAGAGGAGTCTTGAGGAGCCAAGTTAATCTGCTTGTATTGATATTCAGTGAAGGGCAAAAAATACCGCCATTGTCCAATTTATAAAATTCTTCTTCATCAGCATCGCATGTTATTTTGTTATTCAAAATCGTGAACTCTTTTTGTACAAAACGAACTATAGCGAGAATTTCATTTTGAAATGATTGTTCTGGGGTTCTTTTGCAATACAATTTCATCGCCAAACGGTACCAAGGCTCCTTTATGGCAACAGAATTTAGGTATTCAGTAGTAACTTTATCCTTAAAAATCACCTGATACGGAGTAGCATGCAAGTATCCAATTGTCGGAGGAATAGAAGTAAGATATACCTGTTGTGCATATTCTATCGTTACATGCATAGTTTCGTCAATGTTTTTAGGGTTATGCACCTTTATAGAGCCAACTGGATTTTTAGGATGGAAAGTATAGGAAGCTGTTCGGTATAAAGCACCAGTATTTTGTATATAAGTATTGAGTTGGTCAATACAATGCAAAAGACATTTTCTCTTCTCTCTCCAAAGAATCACACCGTTTTTCATAAGCAATAGACTATGTATTGTTAAAAAGGTAACTAGCGGAAACAGTAGCATGGCAGAAAAAGGGATATAAGAGGTGGAAATACAAATAATTACAGGGGTTGCGAACAAAGTCAGATTTAACAGGCAATAAAGCGCTACTTGTAGAACCCTATGCGCGGTTTTCTTATAAGATTGAATGTCTTTATTAATAGTAGAAACATTGTCATCAATTATCCGTTTTTGCGCGTCGGCCGAGATGATGTAATTAGTAAATGACAATTCCTTGGCATGGAAATAAGCTGCATCTCCTCCAGGAAATAGGTGAATCATAAAAAAACTTCTAAATCTAGTGATAGTACATACATCGTACTAAAAATTTAGATTAATGGCAAATAAATCAAAAAAAAACAACTAATACTAGTCGTTAATGCATATTGTAGTTGAGATGGTTCATAATCCAAATTGAAAAAAAGACTACAATGAATATGATGGAAACTGTGGAAATAAAAATGCCTAAATTCCAAAGAGTCCCTTTTTCTTTCCAAACAGTAATAAAAAAAACCAACTGAACAATGGATTGAATGATTGCTAAAACAAAAATAACGATAGCAGCTGTTTTATTATTCATATAAAAAAAATCAGGCTGGATAATGATAAAATAAGCGAGGATCGTTAATAACAAAGAGAAAATAAAACCTATGATACGGGGAGATAATTCATGCATAGAGGTACCCAATTCCGTACACTACAGAGAAAATAAAAATCCACACAAAATCAAGGAAATGCCAAAAAAGGGCCATCCGAAAAATTCTTGAAACACTATGTTCTACCAGAGGTCGCAAGGCAATTCGAAACATCATCACGATCATCCATAGCAATCCTATAAAAATATGCAATCCATGAGTGCCTACTAATGTAAAAAAGGAGGATAAAAAAGCGCTTCTTTGCCAACTAGCTCCCTTGGCAACCAAATCAGCAAATTCTGACAATTCAAAGTATAAAAAAGAGACTCCCAATAGAAAAGTAGCGATGAACCACATAATAGCCCAACTTTTTAGTTGACGGTACACAGCAAACATGCCAAGAGAGCAAGTAAAGCTACTTGTAAGGAGAATAATCGTTTCTGTGAGAACGGTAGGAAAATGAAACAGTTCCTTTGCAGAAGGTCCTCCAAAAGTATTCTTGTGTAAAACAATAAAACAGGCAAAAAGAGCGGCAAAGATCACTAGATCAGTCATCAAATAAACCCAAAATCCAAATACTTTGGTATCAACTATTTCATCTTCTAATTCATTCTTTAGCATATGACTTCTCAATTTTGGCAACTGTTGCAGCAGGCAACATATATTCCATTTCATCGTCGAAGGAAAGGATGATAATACAAGCAATGATTCCAATGCAGCCCACAATTGCAAGCCAAATGATCTGCCAAACAAGCGCAAAACCGGCTAGAAAAGCAAAAATGGAGATATATATTCCCATTCCTGTATTTTTAAAACATTCGATATCTTCATATTTTTTTTCTGGTTTCCATCCTTGCTTTTTCAGATCCCAAAAAGGCTCAGAACTTGTGATAGGAGGGACTACAGCAAAATTATAGAAAGGGGGAGGAGAATGAGCAGCCCATTCCAAAGTTCTTCCATTCCAAGAATCTCCTGTCTTATCTAAAAGATTTTTTCTGTTTCTTATACTCGTAATTACTAAATAGATTTGCGTAATCACACCGCATGAAATGAGAATAAATCCAATCATTGCAACAATGTATAAAGGTTGCCAACCTGTAGAAGAATCGTAGTGATCAATCCGTCTAGGGGCTCCCATAAACCCCAATAAATAAAGGGGGGTAAAAGCCACAAAAAATCCGATAAACCAAAACCAAAACGCGCACTTATCGAGATGTTCGTTCAGTTTAAATCCAAAAATTTTAGGAAACCAAAATGTCGTCCCTGCAAAAATTCCAAATAGAGCAACCCCTACAATCATCGTGTGAAAATGGGCAACTAAAAACAAACTATTATGAACTTGGAAATCTGCTGGTGGCGATGCCATAAAAACTCCGCCCATCCCTCCTATCATGAATAGAATTAAAAAACCAATGAACCAATACATAGGAGAGGTAAGATTGATTTTTCCTTTGTGCATCGTCAAAATCCAGTTAAACACTTGAACACCTGAAGGGATGGCAATAAGCATTGTGACAATACCAAAAAAGGAATTTACATCTGGCCCCGCTCCCATAACAAAGAAATGGTGCAGCCAAACTAAGTAAGATAGTGCAGTAATTATAAGTGCTGCGCATACCATAGAGGTGTAGCTAAATATTTTCTTTTGAGAAAATGTGGAAACAATCTCTGAAAACATTCCAAAAGCCGGTATCACTAAAATATACACTTCTGGATGTCCCCACATCCATATCAAATTCCAATACATCATTTGATTGCCTGCATATCCTGTCGTAAAGAAATGCATCCCAAAGGCGCGATCCAACCAAAGAAGCAATGTTACAGCTGTGAGGACGGGAAAAGCCGAAATAATTAATGTCATGGCACATAAGGAGTTCCAGGTAAAGAGGGACATTTTCATCAACGTCATTCCTGGTGCTCTTTTTTTTATGATCGTAACAAGAAAATTGATACCCGCTAGCAAACTTCCAAGTCCCGATAGTTGCAAACTCCAAATAAGATAATCAACGCCAACACTTGGATTAAATTCAAGTTCAGAAAAGGGTGCTAAGGCAAGCCACCCTGTATTTGCAAAATCTCCGCCAATGATAAAAAACAAGTTGATCAGAATTCCACCTGC
>JABDGJ010000003.1 GCA_013286075.1 Chlamydiota bacterium | reverse complement strand
GCAGGATGACTTTGTATTAGTCAAAATGGCAGTTACACAATCAGGCTCTTCTCTTGCGTATGCTTCAAAGTCTTTGCAAGATAACGAAGATATTGTTCAAACTGCTGTGAGCCAATCAGGTCTTGCCTTGGAATTTGCTTCTCCTAGACTTAAAAATCATCGAGCTGTTGCGGTCGCTGCTGTGAAAAATGATGGACGTGCATTGCAATATGCTTCAGAAGAGTTGCGCAAGGACCTAGAAATAGTGAATATTGCTATGCGCAAAATGGACTAGTGCAGAATCTCCGTTTTGTAAATGTTTTATTCCTCTTCTTCGCCCTCTTCGTATTCAGCATCTTCGTAATCGAGTAGGAATCCTCCTGTTTGCATATTCCACACTTCTGCATAATACCCATTATTCTCAATCAAAGCCTCATGGGTTCCTTCTTCAACAACTTTTCCTTCCTTAAAAACGAGAATTCGATCCATTCCATATAGAGTGGAGAGTCGGTGGGCAATGACGATGCAGGTATGATTTGCCATCAGATAGTCAAGCCCTTGTTGGATTTGACTTTCAGTCACAGAATCAAGAGCTGAAGTTGCTTCATCAAGGATGAGAATCGGTGCATTTTTCAGAATTGCACGAGCAATTGCGATTCGTTGTCTTTGACCGCCTGATAGTTTTATCCCTCGTTCTCCCACTGATGTATTGTACTTTTCCGGCAATTTTTGGATAAAATCATGGCAATGAGCATTTTTTGCTGCCTCAATCACTTCTTCATCGGTTGCATCAATTCGCCCGTAGCGAATATTTTCAATAAGGGAGCGGTGAAAAAGAGTCGGATCTTGAGGAATAATGGAAATTTGCGAGCGCAAAGAATCTTGCGAGACAGAAGAGATGTCTTGGCCATCGATAAGAATAGCTCCGCTTAAAACATCATAATAACGCAAAATAAGATTGACAAAGGTAGTCTTTCCGGAACCAGAAAATCCAACGAGCCCTACCTTCTCTCCTGGGTTAATGCGAAGAGTTTTTTTCTCAAAGAGCTGTTGTTGTTTTTGGTATCGAAAAGTGACTTCATTAAATACAATTTCCCCTTTCGTAACGATGAGTGGTTTGGACCCTGGTTTATCACTGATATCATGAGAATGTTGAATAATTGTTAATGCTTGTTTTGTGATACCAACTTCTTTGTAGAAAAGGGGAAGCTCTAATCCTACTAACCAGGCCATCATCGCAATGTTCCATACGGTATTGAAAATAAAGACAACTTCTCCTGTCGAAAGATGGCCTTGCTGCCAATTGTAGAGCATATACCAATTCATTCCGATCGAAGGTCCAAAAAAACTGGCAATTCCTAAAGCAAACTTCATTTTTTCAATGTACCAAAGAGATTGCTGGTGTTTGGTTCGCTCGTCGGTTTGAAAACCTGAAAGATACCGATTTTCGAAAGGAATTCGTGAGAATAATCGGATATTTGTGTTGTTACTAAGAGCATCGACAATTTTTCCCGAGAGATGGCTGCGAGACTCTGCGTGAATGTGAGAATAAATATCACATTTTTTTGAAAAAAAGATGGCAATTGCCATATGGACGATCAGCCAACCAATTAAAATGAGAGCGTAAGCAATATTGATCTGTGCAAAGAAAATTGTCGCAATAATGATCGAAAGAATGACTGGAATGAGCAATTGCATAATCAATTGGACAATGCGTGTGATACTTTGCGACATGTCAGAAATTTTGTTGGCAATAGATCCGGCAAGATGATTGCTGAAATAGTGGTGAGAATGACGTAAAACGTAATCGAACATCGAGGTTCTGACATCAGCTTCTAAATAGGGGAAAATGATGGCGCTCATGAAACCACCGACTCGGTAAAATATTTCAACGACGATCCATAGAGAAATCCCCATGGCAATTGGCATAGCAAGTGCATGCCAAGCATCTGCCTTGTCGCCAGCAAAATGGGTAATTGTATCAATCAACACCATGATGATATAAGGCCAAAGGGTGTGATCGAGTGACCAGGCAAAGCAAAAAAATTGAATAGCAAAAAACCACCACCTATATTTTTTTATAAAATGCCAAAAAAAGGGGAGTAGCTTTTTAGGAAGTACTTGTAGAGTCATAATTGGACCTTGAGCACGCTTTTAAGTGCTTCTGATGGAACATCATAGACGTATAATAGAGTAAAGAGGAATATTTGTCTTGAAAAATGGGAAAATGAGACCCGCTCACGCCCTAGGAAGAGCTTAATCGAGAAAAGCCTTGCACGTTTAATAAATCATCTAACGGCAATCCAAATATTTGTGCTTCTTTTCCCACTTTATACCCGATAATACCGGTATTCAATTCAGTGATACCGATATTCCCTTGGTCTAAGAGGAATTGCACTAGAATAGTAACAAATTCCCCACGAAACTCTTCGCTTTCCATGTATTCGGTATGGGTAATATGTCTTCCGTGGATTTGATACATCGTAGCCGTCGTTTTCCAGACAGCGTCCATCACTCCTGATCGGTCTTTTCCGCTCCAACAATTGAAATGGTTTGTATATCCAGGAATTTTTTCGCTTGAATCGGGGATATATTTATTTATCAATTTTGTTGCATGATTCATGGTGCTTGTGAGTAAAAGAATTTTCGCTCCTAATTCATATTGATTACCCGTTTTTAGATAGTCTCCTTTTGATCTTCCTAAAGATTGGATGTCTTCGCATAATGTATCAATGTCATTTTCAATTTTCCCCATTGTGCTTCCTGGATCTGTATCTAGTACAAACTCATGCATCTGTTGTTTCAATAATTTCACCTGATCCATGAGTGTTTCAATTGCGGTGATATTATGGGCGTGTTGATTGGTAAGACCAAACCTATGATTTTTTGAATAATTGTTTACGCCTGTGGTAAAGCTATTGATTCTTACATCTACTTGTAATTTTAGGTTATTGCCAAAATCTATGTTCGTAAGTCCTTTCATGGTCCAAAAGGCTTCTCTCTGGTCTTGCTGAATTTGCCATTCGTCATTTAATTTTTCTGAACCTAAGTATTGGACAACAAAATGTCGGAAATCATCTGGTGTAACTAAACTAACTGAATTGAGATTGAGAACAAAAGTCTTTCCAGAATTGCAAGCCTCTTCCAAAGTAATACCTTGATTTGCCAATTCATTCAAAGCGACAGCTTGCATAAGTTCGTATGCTGCCTTCTGAGAATAAGTATTTCTCTCTAGTTTTGTTCCTCTCTTTGTCGTTTTTCCAAGACTTCCCGTTCGAAAAGCTGCCGTATATTCATTTTCTCCACCTTCATCTAATAAAGAAGATTTCCAGGCATTGACTAAATGATTTGTCGTACGATCCAAACTGGAAATACCTGTATTTCCAAATTCTGTGCCGAAGGTAGTAGAACCTATCTCGAGATCTTTATCGAAATCTTGGTTTAAAGGAACGAGTTTGCTAGTAACAGAAATTTCTCGATTTGGATTGTCGTTTTCGATTTTAATGGGGGCTATGTTTATTGTACGAATTTCTTCCGATTGAGAGCGTCCGACCAATTGTTTGTGCTGCCCTTTAGCAACTTTATAGCTGAGGGCTGGGGAAATCTCATTAGCTGCCATGCTTTCATAAGTTTCGTGAAGATGGACAAGCAGCTCTCTTTGCTCTCGTGAAGCAAATATTTTAAAAACCAATCCTCCGATTTTCTCATATTTGCTAGAGCTATGATAAAAATAGACATACTTTTTTATGCTCTTTTCCCAATCTTTTTCCGCATAGGTTTTCTGTTGTTTCTCCATGTTTTTTTTCGCAAGTTGAGTCAAGGCATCGATATGCAGTTTTTGAATAAATTTAATATTTTTTTTGACCATTTCCTTTTTTCGTTTTTTCAGTGTCGTAATTTGATCTTTCCCTACTCTTCCTTCATTTATATCGCGGTGTATTCCAAAACAATTGCAAAAAAAATTGGTAATTATAGTATAAATTTTTTCTTTGTTTGACGTTAGATTTTCAATTGATAGTTCGTTTAATACCTGACGATGATCTTCTTTAATACTATTTAATAATTCGTTTTTTAGAATAAGATCATACTTTTGATTATAAAAATCATTGATAGTCTCGTATGCATATTCTACGTGATTATTCGCACGACTAAGAGCGGACTGGGCGTTATAAATATTGTTATACATAATTACCTAAAATGATATAATCATTATATCATAATATATGGTTATTAATATTAATATATAGTTTTGTTTGGTTTAAGATTTTGTAAATACATTAAAAAAATATTTATCACCTATAAACCTCGTCATTTTTTGACTTTTATGAATTTGGAGAGTAGTGTATTTTAGTTGTCAAATTAGCGCTGAGGAGTGGCTATGAATGATGAAACACAAGGTCGAATAAACCAAATCCAAGAACGTTTATTGCACATGCAGAGGTATCTTTGACTTAGGAATAAAAGAAGCTCGGATTAAGGAATTGGAAGCCTTAATGGAAGAACCAAATTTCTGGTCTGAATCTGCCCATGCACAAGAAATCATTAGTGAAATGAATCAGATCAAAATTTGGACAGCTCCTTACCAGGAGTTGAAAAGGAGCTTTGAAGATATTCGAGACCTTCTTCCAGAAGCGTACGAATACCAAGAGGAAAAGCTTCTTACAGAATTGCTCACAGACCTTTCTCGAATTGATAAAGAATTGGAAGAACTAGAAGTTCGGAGAATGTTGTCTGGGGAGATGGATAGCAAGGATTGTTATCTTTCCATTAATGCTGGAGCTGGGGGAACGGAAGCCTGCGATTGGGCCCAGATGCTTTCTCGAATGTACCAACGATGGGGCGCTAAGCGTGGGTGGAAGGTAGAGATGGTTGATTATGTCGAAGGAGAAGTTGCTGGCCTCAAAAGCGTTACCATAAAGTTCCAAGGAAATTTTGCCTATGGGTACGCAAAAGCGGAAAAAGGGGTCCATCGGCTCGTTCGAATTTCTCCCTTTGATAGCAATGCCAAAAGGCATACGAGTTTTGCTTCTATCGATGTAGTGCCAGAAATTACTGATGATATTGCCATTGATATCCGCCCAGAAGACATACGCATTGACACGTTTCGATCATCGGGTGCTGGGGGGCAGCATGTCAATAAAACAGATTCGGCGGTCCGAATCACACATTTAGCTACAGGAATTGTGGTGTCTTGTCAAAACCAGAGAAGCCAACTGCAAAACAAAGAAACTTGTTTTAAAATGTTGCGATCCAAGTTGTATGAATTAGAAGTACTGGAGCGAGAAAAAAAGCTCGATCAATTGCAGGGAGAAAAAAAAGAAATTGCTTGGGGAAATCAAATTCGAAACTATGTTTTCCAGCCCTATACCCTTGTAACTGATACTCGAACTAAGCTAAAGTCATCTAATATTCAAGGAATTATGGATGGTGAAATTGATGAATTCGTCAACGCATATTTGAAGGAGTTTAGCTCATGAGTCAAGAATCGGTAGTTCCAGGAGTAGAGATTCGATACACGGAGATAGAAGATGCAAAGTATTTGAAAAATTGGTTACACCATCCAACCGCCTCTTTATGGTTTCCAATGGAAGACGAAATAGAAGTAGATGATGCAGTGATGCGATGGATTGCTTTCTATCGATATAAATGTAGTTTAACGATTGTGAAGGATGGTGTTCCTTGTGGAATTGCCACACTCTATTTACAACCTTATCGAAGGCTAGCCCACCAATGTGAGTTTGGAATTATTGTGAATCATGAAGAGCGCAATACTGGGATTGGAACCCAGTTGATGAGCAGTTTAATGCATTTAGCAAAGGAAAAATTTAAGATTGATTTGCTGCATTTGCAGGTATGTGGAGCAAATCCTGCTGTCCGTTTTTATGAACGATTTGGATTTAAGGAATTTGGTCGTCAAGAAGGATGGATGAAAGCAAAAGATCCAAAAACACAAGATGCTACATTTGAAACACGTATTTTTATGGAGAGAATTCTTTAATGTTGTACGATATAGATGCAAAAAAAACATTGACATTTCAGCAAGAGCTCGAAGGTCGAATTGGAAAAAAAATTCAATTAAAAATTAATGATAACCGATCTACAATGTTGAGTGTAAAATGGGAACCCGATTGTACGAAAGCTTCCTTACATAGGATGTTTTTGCGAGCTCCTCAAAACGTCATGCAAGAGCTGGTGTGCTATTTGAAAGGAAAACATAAAAAATTAGCCCCAAATATTAAGGCTTATATTGAACACAATTTGCAAAAGCTCGATTATTCGCATGAGCTCGATCTTTCTTCTCTTGATACAAAAGGGAAGATCTATGATTTACAAAAAATATATGACGATTTAAATGAAGAATACTTTCAAGGGGCTCTAGAGTTGCATATTACTTGGTTTGGGACTCACAGAAAAAGAAGTGGCGCCCAAAGGCTGACATTTGGATTGTTCCATGATTCTCTCCGGCTGATTAAAATCAATCGAATGTTAGATCACCGCTATTTTCCTCCTTATTTTGTGGCTTATGTAATTTATCACGAAATGCTTCATTACGTATGTCCCACTTACGTTGATGAAAAGGGACAAAAGCACATTCACAGCAAAGAATTCAAGCTCAGAGAGAAAAAATTTCCTTATTATCGCGAAGCACAGAAATGGCTAAAAGATCACCAAGAAGACCTATTTAATGCGGACTATTAAAGAGGGCTAATGGCAGGGCATAGCAAGTGGGCAAATATCAAACATCGAAAAGGAAAAGCTGATCTCAAAAAGGGAAAGATCTTTTCTCGTGTCGCAAAAGAAATCATTAGTTCTGTTAAATTGGGAGGACCTGATCCAAAATCTAATTCTCGTTTGCGATTGGCTTTGCAAAAGGCACGACTCGCCAATATGCCTTCTGAGAATATTGAAAGAAATATCCATAAAGCTTCGAGTGCTGATCAAGGCGATTACCACGAGATAACCTATGAACTCTATGGATATCAAGGAGTCGGAATTATTGTCGACGTGATGACTGACAATAAAAATCGCATTTCCTCCGAAATGCGGATTGCCACTAATAAAAGAGGAGGTACCATTGCCACTCCTGGATCTGTTGCATTCAATTTTGACCGCAAAGGGATTATCCAAATCCTTAAGAACGGAATAGAAGAAGATCCTCTTTTTTTGGCATCGTTGGAGGCTGGTGCGGAAGATATAGATGTGGGAGATGAACACTATTTTATTATCACAGACCCTGCTCATCTTTATGAAGTGCGGGATGCTCTTCAACAGACCGGTTTCACTCCAGAATCAGCAGAATTGGAAATGATTCCTAAAATCACGATTGAATGCGATTCCGAAGCAATGAAAGAAAATCTTGCATTGATCGATTGGATCGAAGAATTAGAAGATGTCGATGCCGTATACCACAACATGAGAATCGAATGAGCAAAAATAAGAAAGCAATTAGTCCTTCTCGAGAAGAAGATTTCCCCGAATGGTACCAACAGATCATTAAAGAAGCCGACATGGCTGAAAATTCCGCTGTTCGAGGTTGCATGGTGATCAAACCATGGGGATATGGAATTTGGGAAAATATCCAACGAGCTCTTGATGACTGCATTAAAGCAACCGGGCATGAGAATGTCTACTTTCCTCTTTTTATTCCCTTGAGTTACTTTGAAAAAGAGGCAAAGCATGTGGCTGGATTTGCAAAAGAATGTGCTGTTGTGACTCATCACCGGTTAGAAGAAAAAAATGGCAAACTCGTTCCTGTAGGGGAATTAGAAGAACCCCTCATCGTTCGCCCCACTTCTGAGACAATCATAGGAGAATCTTTTTCACAATGGATTAAATCTTATCGCGATTTGCCTCTGCTTATCAACCAGTGGGCAAATGTCGTTCGGTGGGAAATGAGACCCCGCATTTTCCTTCGCACCACCGAATTTCTTTGGCAAGAAGGACATACAGCGCATGTTGATGCAAAAGAAGCGATGCAGGAGACATTGCGAATGCTTGAGGTCTATCGATATATTGTAGAAGACTTATTGGCGATTCCTGTCATTATGGGTGAAAAATCGCCAGGAGAGCGGTTCCCAGGAGCCGAATCGACTTATACTTTAGAAGCGATGATGCAAGACCGAAAAGCTCTCCAGTCTTGTACTTCTCATTATTTGGGGCAACATTTTGCCAAGGCTTCGAATATCCGTTTTTCTAACAAAGAAGGACAATTGGAATATGCCTACACCACATCCTGGGGTATGACAACTCGCCTCATTGGAAGTTTAATCATGTGTCATGGCGATGATGATGGATTGCGTCTTCCTCCCCGAATAGCTCCAAAGCATATTGTCATTATTCCAATAATCCCAAAAGCGGAACAGGAAAGCGAAGTTCTTCACTATGCGGAGGGAATAGCAAAACAATTGCGAGAGCAAAAATACCACCAGCAATCGGTTGTTGTCCATATTGACAAGCGAGATAAACGGGGAGGGGATAAGAACTGGGAATGGATTAAAAAAGGAGTTCCTCTCCGTATTGAAGTGGGCCCACGCGACATAGAAACACAATCGGTTATGATCTCTCGGCGCGATCGTCCTGTCGGAGAAAAAGAAGCTATGTCCATTCCTCATCTTGTCAAAAACGTGAGTTTCCTATTGGAGGAGATGCAGAAAAATTACTTCACACAAGCAACAACCTATCGAGATGCCCATCTCTATCACAATCTCACCACTTTTGATGAAATGCGTGCTTTTTTTACTCCAAATAATGAAGAAAAACCAGAAATTCATGGGGGATTTGTTTTGGCCAAGTGGTGTGGAGATCCTTCTACAGAAGAACTTTTGCATCAACTAAAAGTAACAATACGGTGCTTGCCCTTGCAACAAAGCGGCACAACCGGCAAGTGCATTGTAACAGGAAAACAAGCCACACTAGATGCCATCTTCGCCAAATCCTACTAACCTGAGTTTTGGATTTTCTAAATTGCCATTCACGAGCTAATTTCGAAAGGCGCACTATACACTTCAAAATGGAGGAGGTTGAGTCCTCCCATATCTTGCGTGATGAGATAACGAAAAAAAATTTCGTTACGCATTGAACTTAATCTTAATCTTGCTTTTCTTTAAATGATCAGAGCTTGATTTCTTATGTCCCAGTTCGGTCATGAAACGCTCAACGTTTACCAAGAATCCATTCGTTTCATTACATGGGTTAGCGAGCTGCTGGAGACCATTTCTAAAAATTTTGCTGTCCATAATCAACTAGACCGTGCCAGCACCTCAATCCCTGAAATGTGTGAGGAAAAAGACCAAGATTAAGCAAGATTAAGATCATGATCAAGATCGAGATTAAGATCATTTGCGGTAAGGTGAGTTTCTAACCTTTCTGGAACTGTCGTAGAAAAATGGAATGTCGATTGCAAAGTAAAAGAAGGACAAAGCAGATAGAGGAGAAGCGATAAAAACCGTGGAATGCTTGATATAAAAATAGTAGATCCAGCGGGGTGTTATTTTTAGCGGACGAAAAGCCAATGTTCCTGGATATTTCGTCTTTCTCCCATTTTTTTTTCGATTTCAGAGGGATTGCGGATTTGTTGGAGTTCGTTTTCTAACATTTCATCCCATTTGTTCTTTTCTGCTTCGATCTCTTCCCATTCAGAGGGAGAAAAATGAGAAGGGTCGCTGAAATGTTCTTGGAGTTCTTGTGTAGATGTACCGAGTTCAAGTAAAATTTGTGAGAATTCTTCTTGATCGCGTTGACATTGCATTAAAATTTCTTGTACTCTTCGATCGGTTCTTTTGATTTTTTCTTCCAAACTATTTTCTATATCCATCTTGCACTCCATTCTCTTACAGGGTGTTAACCAACCTCTTAGGACACGCCCTAATCTTATTCTTCCTATTGTTTTTTTGGAAAGAGAAATGACCCTAGGATGGCTAGGGATAGGACAACCAGAATAACTGCAAAAGTCATGAGAATAGGGATGTGGATGTATTGGATAAGGACCATTTTGCATCCAATAAAGACCAAAATAAAAGCCAGTGCATAATGAAGCAAACCAAATCTTTGCATCATTCCTTCAAGAGCAAAGAAAAGAGAGCGAAGCCCTAAAATGGCAAACACATTGGATGTGAAAACGATAAATGGTTCCGTAGTGATCCCCAAAATAGCGGGAACAGAATCCAAAGCAAAAATAAGGTCGGTGAATTCAATGAAGAGAAGAGCCGCAAGGAGTGGAGTTCCTTTCCACGTTTTGTTTTCTTTTACAAAAAAGTGTATTCCTCGGTAGCCAGTCATCGGGATTGTTTTCATGATCCAAGAATAGACAAATCCTTGTTCAATGGATTTCATCGACTCTTTTTTCCAAAGAAGGCGAATTCCGGTGATGATTAAAAATAGTCCAAAAAGGACGAATATCCACTGAAATTGATTGACGAGAGTAACCCCTGCCCAAATTAACAAGCCACGCATACAGATGGCCCCCAAGACACCGTAGAATAAAATGAGATATTTGGTTTCTTTGGGAACTTGAAATCGTTGAAAAATGAGGAGAAATAAGAACAGATTGTCGATGCTTAAAGATTTTTCGATGACAAATCCGGTGAGAAATTCTAGGCTTCGATCACTTCCGAATCTCCAATAGATCCAAAAGTTAAACAGCAATGCGAGGAGGATCCAGCCGGCAGAGTGAAGACACGCTTCTTTGATACCCACTTCGCGCGGTTTTCGAAATGCCCAATAGAGATCAAGGGAGAGAATAATCAAAATAATGAGGGAAAACCCTGCCCAATGAGCAAAAGTAACATCCACGCAAGTATAGCCTTGTTTTTAGCTAGTAAATCTATTGAAATGCTTTTCGAACGTCGTGGGGATTTGCCGAAATCAATTGGTAATGAAAGTCTTTTTTGCTATTGCCTCGGAGTAACACGGCCATGCGCTGTTTGTTCTGTTTTCCGAGAAAATTCTTAGCAGTGGCAAGAAATTCTTCATAAGTCAAGGTTTTGAATCCTTCCTTTCTTTTTGCCAACCATTCAAAATCTCCATGGTATTTGAAAGCGAGATTCTGTAGTAAATACCCCATTTCTGCCATATTTTGAGCAGAATCTTCCAAATTTTGCAAAAGATTATTTCGGATTTGTAAGAAATTTTCCTCTGTCACCTCTTGCGGCATCTCTTTTAAAAATGTTTCTATAAATAATTCAAATCTTGCCAGAAGGTCTCGCGGGTCGTGAGTGGCTGATTGTACAGAAAAAAAGGTGAAATAGTTGTTTTCTATTTCCATTCCCATAGATTTGGTGAGATACCCTGTTTGTTGTTTTGTACGCAAGGTAGAATAAAATGCACTACTCATTGCTTGGGATAAAATTTCCTCGGCAGCTCGGTTTTTAAATGAAAAATGGGGTTCTTGTACGGCTAAAACGGCCGCATTGGCTGGTAAACCTACCTGCATTTCAATTGCGAGAGGAGCATCTCTTACGGGAAGAAAAACAGACTTCTCCTTTGGCCATTGTTCTTGTGGATAGGGATTTTTACTTCCCACGACTTTAAGTAGATTGTCTGAAAGAGTGATTGCCTTTTGTTGGGAGATGTTTCCAAAGAAAAATCCTTCAATGAATGTCGCATCGTATAGATGTTCGATAAATGGGAGAAATTGAGAATAGGAAGTTTTTTCTAGTGTGGTGAGAAGTTGGGGTGGCGTGGGCAAAGAATCATGCAAAATTGTGTGGTATGTTTCAAATCCTCGTTGCAAAGGATCACCATTCCCTATACTTCCGTAGACGCTGAATAAAGCTTTTTTTGCTTTTTCAAATATTTCTTCAGATGGTTGATGTATTTGTAGTTGCTGGAGAATAAGGGTAAAAAGAGATTCAACTGTATCGCTAAATCCAAAAAGGGAGAGAGAAATGCCATGGGGAGTTCTCGTGAGTTGATAAGAAAGACCTGCTTCTTTCATGTGATAGCAAAAATTTCTCATAGCCTCTTCGATCGATCGCAGATACAAGTCAGCAAGGACGACCTGCACAGGATCTTCTCCAATGGAAGGAGTTTTGATTTCAAAAAACCACGCTGTCTGTGGCAAGTAAAATTGATTGTCTTTGGCAAAATATATTTTTGCTTGCCGGTTGTCTACAAGGAGAATGGGCGTTGGAATAGAAGAAAAATCTTTTTTTTGTTCGTTGATTGAAGAAATATGTTTCGGAATAAAAGGATTCGGAGGAGGAAAAGAAAAAGAAGCGATTGGTGGTGCCTCATCCCAACTCGTGAGTTGTTGTTGAGAAATAGGAGCTATGGCGTAAGGAATGTTCATCCATTGTTCCGTATGATCAAAAGGAACCGGAGATTCTTTTGTAATAAGAGTAAAATGGGTCTTTTTTGGAGTAAATTCCTTGAGAATATCGGCGAAAGTTTCAGGTGAAAAAACTCGGGGAATGATTCCATTTTCTGGAAAAGAAGAAATTTTCTCGTAGGCAAAAAGTCCCCCTAAATTCATGAGATAATCAAAAACGCTCTCCCTCGATTGATATTGGTATTTCAACAAAGCGGTAGCTCGCAGATCGTCAAAGAGATAGGGAGGCAAAGGAGTTTGTTGCAGAGTGTGGATCCATTGAAAACAATATTCGATTACTTTGTCTAACTGGTCGAGACCTTTTTTTGTGAGATTGACGTGCAAAGAAAAAAGAAGAGAATCTTGCGATAGACGATCAGGGATAGAATGAATGTCAGTGGCTAATCCCTCTCTTTTTAGAGTAGCGAGTAAACTACCAGGTCTTTCATCCCGTAAAACAGCAGAAATAGAATCTAGCACGCTAAGAGATTCTGAGGAGAAAAGCAAGGGAGAAAGTTCCCAAGTAAGTTCTACAGATTGATTATTTTGTGCCGATGGAACATACACCATTTTTCCTGCCGTTTCTTGGTTTAAAACTGAAGAGGGAAAATGATTTGAAACAACGGTGTGGGAGGGGATATCTTTAAAATCTCCGGAGACCCACTTTTTTAATTGAGAAATAGTTTGAGGCCCATAAACGATCAACTTCATCAAATTTGCATTGTAATGCTCTTCAAACCATTGTCGAAGATCTTTTTCATTCGCTTGTGAAAGAGAATGTAGATTGCCTGTGCTAAAATGATGAAAGGGATGTTTAGGATTGGCCAATTCTTTTTGGATGTGTAACTTTCTAGCTCCATTTTGAATCACATTTTTTTCAAATTCTTGATCAATCGCATGAATTTCTCTTTCCATTACCATAGGGTCTAAAAGAGGTGTTTTAAAAAAAGAGGAAAATCTATTTAACCCTTCTTCAAAAGCAGAGCTTTTTACAGAGAAGAGATATAGGGTATAGTCTGTCGACGTATAGGCATTCATTTGCCCGTCATTCATCTGTATAAATCGATCATATTCTGAGTCTTTTGGATATTTATCCGTTCCAAGAAAAAGCATATGCTCAACAAAATGAGCTAAACCAGGGAATTCTTTGGGGTCATCCCAGCTTCCTGCATGTACCGATAAAGCAGCCCCAGCTTCGAGAGCTTGAGGATCTGAAATGAGATAGGCTTCTAATCCATTCGATAAGCGAATTTTTTCTGTTTTTCTTTCTGCAAAAATAGGGGATAAAATGGGAATATTCCCCTCACTAGGCAAAATTGTAATTCTCCCTTCCACAGAAAAAAAAGCCATTTGCAAGATAATAATGATTACAAGCAAGATTTGTATGAAGCGTAATAACATTGATAACCAAAATTAGTTTAGAAAATTAATTATAACGTATTTTTATTTTGTTTTGATTTAGATTTTATTAAGCTTTAGTTAAAAATATAGGCCCTTTCCTCGAGAGTTTTGCCAGTTTTTGTTGAGATCAAAGTTTAAAAAGAATAAGATAGAGCCTCTCTCAAAAGAAATAGCCATGGCAAATTCACAATCAAATCCTTCTTTTTTACAAATTCGCTCCTACCGATTTTTGATCTTGGTAAAATTATTTTTGATTATTTTTGTGTATCACTTTTTAAAAGACCTGAAGGATTCTCTCGTAATTACTTCGAGTTCTGCAGGAGCAGAAGTAATTCCTTTTATCAAGATTTGGGTTATCCTCCCTTTTGTCTTGCTAGGTAGTTATTGTTTTGGGAAGTCATACCAAGAATTGGGAAGAGAAAAGACATTTACATTATTTATTCTCGTGCTACTTGGGTGCTATGCGCTATTTGCCTTTGTCCTTTACCCAGCACGAGATTCACTAGCTCTGTCCAAAACCGCAGAATGGCTACAGTTTTTTCTTCCCGAGGGGTTGCGCGGTTTTAATGCCATGATTTGCTTTTGGATCTATGCATTTTTCTATTTAGCGGCTGAGTTATGGGCGGTTTTGATCCTTTCCGTTCTTTTTTGGGGATATTTAAATGAAATAACTTCTTCAGAAGAGGCAAAAACCTTTTACCCTTTATGCGCCCTGATTGGAAATTGTGCTGGGATTGTTGCTGGGCAAACTTCCCATTTTCTTTGTCGACATTTTTCGATTTTATTTTCTTGGGACCGCACTCTTCAGTGTCTGGTGGGGATTGTAATTCTAGCTGGCATCGGAATATTGTATATTCATCGGCTATTAACGAGATATTATCCTTTTGAGCGAGTTTCTAAACAAAATAGACAAAACTCTTCGGAGAATTTTACACAAAATTTCTTTACTATATTCCGATCGAAGTCTCTTTTTTGCATTGCTGTCTTGGTGATCAGTTTCGGTTTGACGACGAATTTAGTAGAAGTCATTTGGAAAGAAACGATCAAACAAGTGTATCCTCTTCCGCAAGAATACAATGCATATGTCAACCGACTCACTTCCTTAATTGGTTTATTTGCTGTTGTAGTTGCTCTTTTATCTCGTTGGATATTTAAGGTCTTTCATTGGCGGTATATTGCAATGGTCACACCTGTTGTTTTATTTTTGACGAGCATTGCTTTTTTCTCTGCTTATCAAGTCTCTTCTGATTTTCTATTGCCTATTGCCAATATCTTCAAAATGAACGAACTCTATTTTGTGATGACTCTTGGCTCTCTTTATTACATCAGTGCAATGATTGCCAAGTACACTTTATT
The DNA here is from genome assembly GCA_013286075.1 of Chlamydiota bacterium. The sequence goes on along the minus strand of JABDGJ010000003.1, from coordinate 37,962 downwards.
TGATATGTGCAAAGAGATGGCCTTTTTGTCCATTGCAAGAGATTCTCGAATGAAAGCGAAGTCGATTATTGATAGTGTGGGGTCTCGTTTGGGAAAATCAGGCTCTTCTTGCTTATACCAATTTTTGCTTTTGGTATTTGGTTCTACAAGCGGATGCGTTCCTCTTATCGGAATCTTTGTCATCCTTATCATCAGCCTTTCCATCGCAACCACCAAAATGCTGGGTAGAGAAATTGGTCAAGAACGGGTAATTCTTTAATTTTAGATCGTTTTGTGGCTGAGAGAAGCGTATAATTCTTGTACAAGATGGGTGATTGCTTTTGCTCTTTCTTCTCGTTTCGTTTTTTTGTCCGACAATTCTTGTCCGCCTATATGTTCCATCTCAATTTCATTGCCGAAGCATGCATGAACAGGTGAGATGCGAAGAATGCGCTTTTCTCCAATCTGCTGTTCGACTTCTTTAGGAGGAGGCATGAGCGGATAAGTGTGGAGAGCTAAAGGGTAAAAATGGGTAGAATATTTGGCTTGTTTGCCCAGTAAATAAAAAAGTTCAATACTTTGGGAATCAAATGGGGAGACAGTGATAACCCCCATTTCGTTTGGTCGATCTCTTCCGCCGCTAGGAGCAACAAAAATGCATTTTCCTCCCTCATCGAGAAGTTCTTTCATTTTTTGTAGCGTTTTTTGGTTGTGCAAAATTTTACTTCCCTTTTCTTCAGGAGGAGAAGAGATGTGTCTTTTAGAATAGATGCACAGTAAATTTCGCCCAAGACTCAATGGTATGGCCATCGGATCTGTGATGACGCGGTGGCCAGCGATAAAAATCATTTGTGTTGCGAGATGAGAAGAGATATTTTTTAGGAGAATGCTCAAGATTTGAGGATCGGCTTCTATTTGATGATTGGCAAATAAGATGACATTTTCCTTTTTCTGCAGCAGCTCTTCTATACTCCGAATTGCGTCGACCCCTTGCAAAGAAGAATGGTTTTCATCAACAAACAGGCGAATAAAATCTAAACCAAACTGATAATAATCAAACGGTTGACGAATGCTTTCATGAAAAATAGAAAAAGGATAGGGGTTGCGTATATTTTTTAAGATCAAAAAGATAAGAGTATTGAAGAGTTCCTCACTTGTCTCTTTTTCTGAGTGATGCGCCATTGATGTTTGAAAATGATCATGCAAGGAAAAAATGCTTTCTTGGAATTGCCGATCAATAATTCCCTCAGAAATCGCTTCATCGAGTAATAAGAGATAATTTCCCATCTTTTATTCTATTTTTTGGTCATTATTCGAATAAAAAGACCAATCATTGAGATGTAATCGATCGTCGGAGGCAAAGGTAAGAGCTATCTTCTCATTTTTTGCCAATGTACAAAGATATTCTTTGTCGAAAATGTTTAAATACTTATGCAGTTCGGGATGAGTTACTAATTTCAATTCAGTTGCCGTTTGCGTGCCTACAATTCTTTTCAGAGCTCGTTCAATGTCAATAGAGATGCTTTCATTTGATTTAATAAGACCTCTACCAGAACAGTAAGGGCAACAAGTGAAAATGGTTTGCAACAAGGACTCTCGATTTCGTTGTCTTGTCATTTCGACTAGACCAAATTCGCTCATTCCAAGAATCGTGCATTTGGCTGAATCTTCCTTCAGACACTCTTTGAATCGCTCTAATAAACGGCGTTGATTTTTGCGAAGCCGCATATCGATGAAATCGCAAATGATGATTCCTCCGATATTGCGCAAACGAAGTTGTCTTGCAATTTCTTCTGCTGCTTCTAAATTAATCCGGAGCAAAGTTTCTTCGACGCTAACCTTGGTTTCTTCAGCCTGCGTCTTATGAGAATTGCTTCGACCCGAATTTACATCTACAGTATACATTGCTTCTGTCCGATCAAAATAGAGATAGCCGCCACTTGGAAGCCAAATTTTTCTGCGCAACGTTTTCTCAATTTCTCTTTCAACATTGAATCTTTCGAACATGGGGATTTTATCTCGATAATATTCAATGCGAACGGCATGCTCCATGGCATATCGATTATAGAGTCGTTTGCATGTTTGGAAGGTTGGGTAGTCGTCGATCAAGATTCGATTGTACCGTTTATCAATAGCTGCCAACACTGCTTTTTTAATTAAATCTGATTCTTCATATAAAAGGGTAGGCTCAGTGGATTTTTGGAAATTGTCCATGATTGTTTGCCAATTATTGAAAAGGTCATGAGCCTCGGCAATAAGCATATCAGGAGTTGCGATTGCACTGGCTGTTCGGCAAATGAGACCCATGTCTTGGGGCATTTCAAATGATCTAATAATTTTTTTTAATCTCTCTCTTGCTCCTCGGTCTTCAATTTTTCGAGATACACCTCGATGAGAGGAGTTAGGAAGAAGAACGAGATAGCGACCTGCAATGGAAATATTCGAAGTGAGTCGAGCGCCTTTTGAGCCAATGGGCTCTTTGACTACCTGAACGAGCACTGGCTGTTCCGGTTTCATCACTTGTTCAATATCGCAATTGTATCCTTGTTTTTTATTTTCTTTTTTCACCTCTGTATCGACATCAAAATCCATGTCAAACAGCTGTTCGAATTTTTTGGTGTTCTCTAAAATATCAGAAATATGGATAAACCCATTTTCTCCTTCATTGATATCAATAAAGGCAGATTGGATATTATGAAGAATATTCTTCACTCTACCGCGATAAATATTGCCTGTGAGCTGACGCTCTTTTTTTCGTTCAACGACTAAGTCGCGGAGTAAACCATTGACTAAGAGAGCTTGCCGAATTTCTTTGGATTCGACATTGAGTAAAAGTAAAGTTTCGTGCATTCGTTACCTTTGAGTCTAAACGAAAAACACAAGCTCGTAAGTGATCTAAAAAAAGGCATTTCTATTTCTTTCTAGTGAAGGGGTTTTTGGAAACCATTGTTTACGCGTATCATTATGATTGATACAGAGCATCTTAAAAATAAATTGTCGTATATTCGAAAGTTCATCTTTCACAGAAAAAACAAGTATGATGTGCATCTAACGAGAGTGTGTTTTATTTTATTCTTTATATATCTTTCGCATTCTGCAATCACAGAGTGCTATGCATGTAAGCATACGAAAGACGCTCTCTAAGAGGTTTGTCAACACCCTCTAAAGAGTCTTTCGAATGATCACATACAACGGCTGTTAGTATAGGCAAAATTTCCCTTCTTTTCCACTAAAAACATTAGGGCGTGTCGCCAATTGAGAATAAACCTTTATTGATGTATAATTTTTTTTATTTTTTAATCTTAGGGCGTGCCCTCTAAGTCTTGGCAAAAAAAGAATGGTTGCCTATAATGGTTTGCTTTATACCGACGGGCATATGGACGATCACTTCAAGATTTTTGTTGAGCAGCTGCGCCAAGGTCGAGTGGAAAAAATTGAAGAACAGATTCTGCCCGATTTTTTAGAAGTAGATGAGGAAGGGCTTGTTTTTCACTTTCCTGTACAGCTTACAGGAGAAGCCTATGTTGCTGAAAATGAATTAGTTTTGCATTGGGATGCTGAAACAATAGCAACAATTCCTTGTTCCATTTGCAATGAACCTGTGGAAGTAAAAATACGAGTGAGTAATTTTTATCATAGCGAACCTCTTGCAGAGATTAAGACAGGAATATATCATTTTGGCTCTCTACTTAGAGAATCTATCTTATTAGAAACTCCTTTTTTTGTGGAATGTAAGGAGAATTGTCCCAAACGAGAGGAATATAGTCACTATTTGAAATCTTCCAATCAAAAGATGGGAGAAAATTATAACCCCTTTGCCGATTTATAAGGAGAAGAACCATGGCTGTACCACGTAATCGCATGTCAAATGCACGAAAAAATTCAAAAAGAGCTCATCATGCGAAAAAACCAAAGCAATTGTCTGTTTGCTCCAATTGCAATGCACCAAGAAGACCCCACTTTGCTTGTGAATCGTGCGGTATATATAATGGCGTGCAAACCCAGCCTCAGTCATAAGTAAAGGCCGCAGCTTGCGCATCGGCATCGATCTTATGGGGGGCGATTCTTCTCCCGTCGTCCTTTTTCAAGCAATCATTGAGGCGGTAGATCGTTTTTCAGAGAGTGTTTTTTTCGTCTTTGTCACTCCACAGGCTCATGAGGCGATTCTCAAAGGCTACCCTCATTTTCCAATGCAACAAATTTTCTTCCATCTGGCGAAAGAAGTGATTGCCATGGAAGATGAGCCGTTATCAACCATTCGACAGAAAAAAAAATCTTCTTTAGTCGAAGGAATCATTCAATTAAGAAAAGAAAAATTGGATGGATTTATTTCTTTGGGAAATACGGGAGCCCTAATTGGAGCTGCAAAATTATTACTCTCTCCTCTTTCTCATGCCAAACGGCCTGCTCTTCTCGCCACATTTCCTACAAAACAAGGAGAACTTTGTGTTCTTGATGTGGGGGGGAATGTCTCTTGCAAAGCTTCTCATTTGGTCGAATTCGCACGACTTGGTGTTGCTTATCAACAATGCGTCACAGGAATCAAAATGCCGAAGGTTGGATTGCTCAACGTGGGGATAGAATCTAAGAAAGGAACAGCAGAGGTTCGATTGGCATATTCTCTTTTGCAAGAAGAAAATCAGAAGGGGAATATTTGTTTTGTAGGAAACGTCGAAGGGGATGAGGTATTTCGGGGAAATATCGATGTTCTTGTGACTGATGGTTTTACTGGAAATGTATTTTTAAAGACGTCAGAGGGGGTTGCTTCATTTCTCTTACAAGAATGTCACGACCTTGTGCATACAATGCATTCAGAGAAAGGCTCTTTTCTCTTGCAAAAACTACAACATCGATTTCATCACGAATACTATAACGGTGCTCTTGTGTGCGGAGTTGATGGCATTGTTCTCAAGTGTCATGGACACACGTCATCCCAGGGGTTGCTAAGCGGTATTCAAAAAACCGTCGAATTTATCCAAAAACAATTGATCAAGCAATTAAAAGCTTGTTAACCCTTGCCATGCCCTTGCCCGAAAAAGTTGGAAAGTCACATACGGTATAGAAATGATGCTAATCAACAGTTCTCGTCCTTTGGTATATCGTTCTTCATTCACAAGCTGCAATCGCTGACACACATCCAAAAATTCCCGCGCATTCTTTGAATTGCGCACCAGAACCTATGTGACTTTCTTACCAACTTTTTCGGGCAAGGGCACGGGCAGGGGCTGTTGGTTATGAGGTCTATTATTCTGAAAGAAACGCACCGATTTTTTCTTGTGCTTGTTCAATTGTGAGATGTGGTTCCAAGGGAGGATGAATGGTCAAAGAGGCGGTAATTTTGGCAAAAGGTTTTGGGAGACGCAACCGGTCCCAAGAATGAAATTCCCAATACCGATCTGCCGTCCAATTGAACACCACTACATGGGCTCCTGTTTCTTTGGCTGTAATGGCAATTCCGGGTTTTACTTTATAGCGAGGTCCACGGGGCCCATCAGGAGTCATGACAAGGATGGATTCTTTTTCTTTTACATGTTGGATGATTTTTTGTAGTACTTGGTAGCGATTGAGGTGGGGAACTCGAATGGTTTGCCCGTTCTTGTAAGAGCGGACAATTTGGGTCAGGATTTCTCCATCCTTGCTTGCACTGATGAGAGCAGTAAAATGAAATGCCTTGGTATATTTTGCCAAAAGAGCCGGAGCAATAGCCATTCGGTTATGCCAAAAAATAATGATAGCATCGTGTCGCTGCATTACGTCCGCGAATAAGGTAATATCTCTGAAGGTAATCCGGCAGGTGCGCAGAAGAAGAGAAATGGTAGCTTTAATCATTTTAGCTATATACCAGGCACGAAGTACACGCCACCCTTTTTTCCAACTTTCAAATGCTTTCATTTTTTACTCTATTTCTAGAATTGCCTGAGCCGCTTGTTCATCGGAAGAATCATTTCCCAAGAGCTTGGCTATTTTTTTACATTCCTCTTGCATGTCCATTTTTCTTTGGCTATCTGATACAATGCTGTCGAATGTATTATGAAAGACAGCGGCGGTTTGTTTTTTTTCGATGACCTCGGGAAAAATTTCTTTATTAGCGAGAATATTGACAATGCAGTAATGCGGCAGAGAAAGGCGAAAGAAGTATTTTGCAACAATGTAATTCAAATAAGAAAACTCATAGTGAACAATTGTGGGAACTTGGTGGAGAGCTAATTCCAAAGTAACTGTTCCCGATTTTGCAAGAGCTGCTGAGGAAGCACGCATGAGTTCGTATTGGTAATAAGGGGGAATCAAAAACAAGTTTTTTACAGGGATTTGTTTCATCCATTTTTTCAAAATAGGTTCGAATTCTGTTTGTGCACAAGATAGGCAAAACTGGATTTCAGGGTATTTTTGTTGTAGGTAAGCAGCAGCCCGCAGTTGCAGGGGTGCATGCCGCACAATTTCGTGTTTGCGGCTTCCTGGGAAAAGAGCAATGATTTGTTTTTCAGGAAGAATTCCAAGTTCTTGTTTCCAATGGTTTCGGTAGGTGTGCGTTTGGATCGTTTGTGCGAGGGGATTGCCAACGTATTTTATTCGTAGATTTCCTGAGGGAAAATAAGAAGCTTCAAAAGGGTAAATCGTTAATAATAAATCGAAATAAGAAGTAAGAGTAGAAATTCGGTGTTTTCCATATGCCCATATAGAGGGGCAGATGTACTGCACAATTTTTCCTCGATATCCTCCTTTTCTTAACGATTTAGCAAGGTGGAGAGAAAAAAAAGGAGAATCAATAAGAACAATAGCATCTGGGTTTTTGCGGAGAAGATCTCGTTTGATTTGATTAAAACGGGAATAGAGAATTGGCAAACGGGTGAGGATTGCAGAAAATCCCATCACCTGAAAATCTTCCATCTGAAAGGAACCGTTAATTCCTTCTTGCCTCATGAGAGGTCCTCCTATGCCAAATAGCGCAATGGTTGGATGGAATTTTTTTAAGGCTTTAGCCAAACGACTTCCATGTAAATCACCACTCATTTCACCTGCAAATAGAAAAATATTTTTCATCTGTTATGGAGAATTTTTATAAATAAAAAAAAGATTTCTCGTGTAGGGAACAATACTGACCACCGGTCCGATTAGGTTGACTGTGTCTCCAATCCGAAAAAAATATCCAATGGAAAGAGCAGCCCCTACTAAACCCATCCACCAAAAAAGGGAGGAAAATTCATTTGGTGATCCTCTTTCTGCATGCCACCATTGGACCCAAAAGCGGCCTGAAAAAAGAAAATAGGCAAAACTTCCAACGATATGCCAAACAAAAGAAAGAGAGGGTTGGTTTTCTGAAGAGGATGGAACGCGAAACCATGTGCTTTCTGCCATGAATGTTCCTTCTTGCCATAAGAAGCCGAAAAAAACGAAGAGGGCTGTCCCTATCAATGCAATTATAACGGTGATAAATGAACACCGATGATCCCCTTGTTTCATCAGGTCTAAATTGCGCCAAGAAAGGACCCCATTGCACGCTTGAATGAGACATACATGAAATTGCAACTGTATAAAACTATGAGCTGTCAAGAGGAAATTTCCTAATAGAGAAAAAATCCAAAAGGAAGGAGATAGAATGCTTTTTTTGGCTTTTTCGCTCTGACGCCATTGGATAAAAAAGCGGGCAGCGAACGGAATCATTGCGATAAACCCTAAGGGATATAAAAAAGAGCGCCACTCATTGCTTACTATCATTTTCTATTTAAATCTCTTGTGAAAAAAATGGGGACGCAAATGAAATTCAAAAAAGGCTACCCCTTCTCTTTCAATAGGTTACTGCGGATAGTGTACTGCAAATGCCTTTTTTTCATCCAGCGCACTGCTAATAAATCTGCTAAGGTATTAAAGGAGCGATTAAAAAAATGATACTTACTTTTTCCTTTGATTCTTTCCCGGTGATTGACTGCAATTTGACTTATTCGAAAGCCTTCAATCGCAAAAAGGGCAGGGAGAAAGCGGTGCATTCCATGAAACATTTTGATTTTATCAAGACATTCTTTTCGATAGACCTTGAGGGAACATCCAGTATCCTGTACACCATCTTGACAGATCCAATTTCTTACCTTATTGGCAATTTTGGAGGTCCATCGCTTTGTTATAGTATCTCTTCGATTTATTCGAATTCCGCAGACAAGGTCGGCATGATCGATTAAGGTAAGCAATCGAGGAATGTCTTTTGGGTCATTTTGCCGATCCCCATCAAGAGTAATGATTATTTTTCCACGAGCGGCTTGAAAACCAGCATCAAAAGCACTTGATTGTCCATAATTTTTTTTAAAGGAGATGATTCTGAGATCTCCTTGTGTCATGTGTATATTTTCTAAGATCTTTGCTGTTTGATCTGTTGAACCATCATCGAGGCAAATCAGTTCCCAGTGTTTTTCGAGTGTATTCATAACAGGTTCTAATTCTTGCACTAATGCAAGGATGTTTTCTTCTTCATTCTTAAAGGGAATAATGACGGAGTAAAATGGCGACATAGAGTGATAAAAAGAATTAGATTTGAGGGGCATGGAGTTCTTGTTGTGAATGATGATTAGGGCGCCGAACAGGGGGAGGAGGATGTCTTTTTCGTTCAGGATGAGAGGCTTGTCGATACTGATTGCGAAGGGAAGTATAGATGTCGACATAGTGTTCATCGACGAGAGCTCGAATTTTTAAGAATTGCAAAGCAAGATAAAAGTCCTTATGTTTTAGCAATTTTTCTCGATAATGCCTTTTACCAACCAAGGGGGTAATTCTGTATTGGGCGACGATAATGGATACCATGAGGGAAGAAATTTTCCGAGGAAAGTGAGAAAAGGAATGTACAAAAACGCGTTTAATTATGGCAGAGGTAAGCAGAGTAATTTCTCCGATGTGTGGATAGTGCTTTTTGTTCAAAAATTCATCGTGCAGTTCTTTTTCTACGAGAGGAAAAATTAAACAAGAGCAGAGCACAGCTCGATCAAGAACGTTTTTCCCTTTGTGTTTATAAATTTGATCGGCGCAAGCAAGGTAATGAAAAATTCGTTTTCCTTGGGGTGTATGTAAGGTTTCCATTAATTCAGGAAACAATAAAAAAAGGAAATTATTCTCCGCAAGAAGTCGAAAAAAAGGAGCTGAAGCGCCTGATTCTAGCATCCGAAAAAGTTCTTCAAGAACTCTCGCAGGAGAGCTTTTAATGATTTCTTCTCGACAGAATTCAATAGCTTCTTTTGTTTTTGGGTCGATGTGAAAATTATATCTCGCTTGGAATTTAAATAGGCGGAGGAGTCTGACCGGATCTTGTTTAAACCGAGTCTCAGGCTCGCCGATTACTCGGAGTGTGTGAGATCGAATATCATTCCATCCTCCTACGTAGTCAATAATAGAATGCGTAGTTGAATCGTAAAATAAACCGTTGATTGTGAAGTCTCTTCGTAAAACATCTTCTTCAGGAGAGCCCCATTCATTGTCTTGGATAATGAGATCACTGTCATTTTTTCCTGACCGAAAGGTAGAAACTTCAATGATTTTATGACCAAATTTATGGTGAAAACGGCGAACGTGGGCTAAAGGGAATCGGCGACCGATCAAAATGCACTGCTTTTGAAAAATGGCTTTAATCTGTTCTGGGCGAGCTGAGGTAGAAATATCGAAATCTTTGGGAATCTTTTGGATCAATAAATCGCGAACACTTCCCCCTACCAAGTAGGCAATAAAGCCTGCGTCTTGCAATTTTTTTAATACATATAGGGCGTCTGCATCGATGAGCGATGGATCAATTCGGTGGTCTTTTGTAAAATAAATTTTAGCTTGCACGAAATAGTATGCTCCTAGAGAGTGAAAGAGTAATGATATCTGTCTACAATGCGTCTGTCAATTGCAAAATTCATACGGATGGGAATTGAAAAAAAAGGTCATTCCTGTCAAGATATCTGCCTTATAATTAGGGAAAACCAACAATGAGTAAAATTTTTGGTACAGATGGTGTTCGAGGAAAAGCAAATCGAGCTCCAATGACTCCCGAAATTGCATTAGCCATAGGAAGAGCAAAGGGTAAAATCTTAAGAAAAAAAGTCAAAGGCAAACCTCGTGTTGTCGTTGGAAAAGATACTCGCCTTTCTTGCTATGTATTTGAAAATGCTTTGATTGCCGGTTTGTGCTCAATGGGAATTGACACATTGATGGTAGGGCCTTTACCCACCCCGGGAGTAGCATTCATTACAAGGGCATATCGGGCCAATGCGGGAATCGTCATTTCCGCTTCTCATAATCCTTATTTCGATAATGGGATTAAATTTTTTGATTCCGAAGGATTCAAATTGCCAGATTCATGGGAAAAGGAAATAGAATCCTTGGTTTTTCAAAATGGGTTCCAAGATTTTCTCCCTTGTGATCACGATCTTGGAAAGAATACCAAGATTATCGATGCAGACGGACGATATATCGAATTTGTGAAGACTACATTTCCCCGCAAACAGTCATTAAAAAATTTAAAGGTCGTATTAGATTGCGCCAATGGGGCAGGATATAAAGTAGCCCCGTTAGTATTCCGGGAATTGGACGCAACTGTTTTTAGCTATAGCGTTAAACCAGATGGTTTAAATATTAATCAAGAATGTGGCTCGCTTCATCCGGCTGTTGTGCAAAAGGGAATCATTGAAAATCGAGCAGATGTCGGAATCGCTTTAGATGGAGATGGAGACCGGATTCTCATGGTAGATGAAAATGCACAAATTATTGATGGCGACACTATTTTAGCTATTTGTGCCCGTGATATGCATAGAAATGGTTTTTTAAAGAATAATCGCGTTGTCGGTACTGTGATGAGTAATCTTGGATTTGTAAAAGCAATGGAAGATCTCGGAATCCAGGTAGTCAAGTCACAAGTTGGCGATAGATATGTCATTCAAAATATGTTGGAACATGGCGCTAATTTAGGGGGCGAGCAAAGTGGACATGTAATTCTATTAGATTACAATACTACTAGTGATGCCCTCGTATCTGCACTACAGGTCCTTCGGATCATGATCGAAAATGATGCGAAACTTTCAGATCTCGCTTCTTTTGTGCAACGGTTTCCACAAACTTGCCTTAACGTAAAGGTCTCCCACAAACCTCCACTCGATTCTTTAGACAAAGTACAAGCAGGAATTAAATTGGTGGAGCAAAAATTGGGAAATACGGGTCGAATTCACGTTCGTTATTCTGGCACAGAGGAAATTTGTCGCGTGATGGTGGAAGGAACAAAACTCAAACAAGTCCTTGAGTTAGCAAGAGGAGTTGCCGATCTCGTAGAATGCGAGATTGGTTTAGATAGCAAAAAGATCGAAAGCTAAGAAGTTATCAATACCTCTTTTAAGGATAGATAGATGTGTGGTATTTTTGGTTATCTGGGAAAAAGGAATTCAGCCCAAATCACCATTGAAGGTCTCAAAAAACTCGAATACCGTGGCTATGACTCTGCGGGAATTGCTGCTGTACAAAACAACGAAATTGTATTTTGCAAAGAAGTTGGCAAAGTATCTATCCTTGGAACAGCGGTAGAAAAACTCGACTGGAAGGCCGATGTAGCGATTGCACAGACGAGATGGGCCACCCATGGAAAAGTGACAAAAAATAATGCCCATCCCCACCTTGATGCTTACCATTCCTTAGCTCTTGTCCATAATGGAATCATTGAGAACCATGACATTCTGCGCGGCCGATTAAAAAAAGAAGGAGTTTCTTTTCTCTCCGATACAGATACCGAAGTGATCGCACATTTGATTTCTTTTTTTTATAAGGGGAATCTTTTGCAAGCCGTGCAACAAGCGGTTTCTGAAATAAAAGGAGCATATGCCATTGCTTTAGTCCATCGCGATTTTCCGGACCAAATCATTGCCTTTGCTCATGAAGCTCCTCTCGCAATTGGCATTGGTAATCAGGAAGCATTTGTTTCCTCAGACCCTCATGCTTTTGCTTTCTATACCCGTCAGGTGATTTATTTAAATAATTCCGAAATTGCAATCATTAAAGCGAATAGCCAACAAGTGTATTCAACGAGCGAGCAAATTGATAAGCAACAGACTCTTTTGGTAGGAGATTGCGAGGAGATTTCCAAAGGAAATTTTGCCCATTATACGCTCAAGGAAATCTATGAGCAGCCTCAAACCATTCGCAATGCGTTGCTTTCTCGCTTTTTGATGGAATATGGAACAGCCATTTTTGAAGAAATTTCTTTTGACGACATCGACCTCACAGCAGTAGAAAGAATACTCATTTTGGCATGTGGGACTTCATGGCATGCAGGATATGTGGCAGCTTATATGCTTGAAGAAATTGCGCGCATTCCTGTGCAGACAGAAATTTCATCAGAATTCCGCTATAAGAATCCTATCGTCCTTCCGGGAACTTTTGTGATTGCGATTAGCCAATCGGGGGAGACAGCAGATACGATTGCAGCGATTCGTGAAGTGAAAGCAAAAGGAGCAAAGGTATTGGCCTTATGCAACGTGCAGGGATCAACAATTGCTCGAGAAGCAGATCAAACGATCTTTTTAAAAGCAGGTCCTGAAATAGGAGTATGTTCTACGAAAGCTTTTACAAGTCAAATCACAGTACTTTCTCTATTATCCTTATTAATGGCAAGAATGCGCCACATGAGCAAGGTCGAAGGGCAAGAATTTTTGAAGCAATTAATTAAACTCCCAGAATACGTGCAAGAAGTGCTAGATCAATCTTCTCATATCGAAAAAATTGCCCATAAATATGCACATTACAATCATTTCTTCTTTATCGGTAGAGGATATATGTATCCTACAAGTTTAGAGGGAGCTTTAAAATTGAAGGAGATTTCCTATATCAATGCCAACGGCTATCCCGCAGGAGAAATTAAACATGGCCCTATTGCTCTCATTGGCGAAGAATGTCCGACTGTTGCTTTATGTGCTGACCGAACTACCTACCAAAAATTGCTCAGCAATCTCATGGAAATCAAAGCCCGTAACGGTTTAATTTTGGCAATTGCGGCTAAAGGAAATACAGGAATTGAAGAAATTGTTGATGATGTCATTTATGTTTCAATCCCTGATCAGGAATTTGGCATTATTCCTGTTATTCCCGTCTCTGTAGTCACGCAATTGCTTGCCTATTACATTGCTAAAATCCGAGGTTCAGACATCGATCACCCTCGAAATTTGGCTAAATCTGTTACAGTTGAATAAAAAATTTCTATGACAATCAGAAATACCTATATTGGAACTCTTCTCGTTGCAGGAACTGCCATTGGAGGGGGGATGCTTGCACTTCCAGTCTTGACAAGCCATGCCGGATTTATTCCCTCTTTTTTTGCTTATGTCGTGTGTTGGATGTTCATGGCGAGTACAGGTCTTCTCTTTTTAGAGATAACACAATGGATGAAAGGGGATAACAACATTATCTCTATGGCTCGATATATTCTTGGAAGAGAAGGTAAAGTGGCTGCATGGGTCGTCTATCTTTTTCTTTTTTATTGTTTGACAGTTGCCTATGTGGTTGGGTGTGGAAATATTTTTATCGAATTATCCGGAAATAGACTACCTGAAGATCTAGGAGCTCCTCTTTTTATTGCTCTTGCTACTCCACTTCTTCTTGTTCCGACTCACATAGCAGGTAAACTCAATATCTATCTCATTGTTGGTTTAGCCCTCTCTTATTTTGGCTTTGTATTTTTAGGAGCCCGTTACATAGATATTTCGCTATTGGGGATGCAAAATTGGTCTTATTCGTTTTATGTTTTGCCTATTGCATTTACTTCTTTTGCTTACCAAGGAATTATTCCTACCCTTGCCGCGATGATGAATCACGACGCTCGTCAAATTCGCAAAGCAATTATCATCGGAAGTTCTATTCCACTAGTAGCTTATGTTGTTTGGGAAGCCTTAATTTTGGGGATAGTTCCTTATGCAGCGCCGCATGGACTTCTTGAAACTCTACAATTGGGACAGACAGCAGTGTATCCTTTGAAATATTTCATGAATAATTCTTTGGTATATTGGCTTGGACAGACTCTCGCATTTTTTGCTCTTGTTACTTCTTTTTTAGGAGTGACTTTGGGATTGCGCGATTTTCTTGCAGACGGTTTACAAATAAAAAAAGATTCTAGAGGGAAAATTCTTTTAGCTATGGTTGTTTTAGTTCCTCCTCTTGTGATCGCTCTTTTGTATCCTCATATTTTTCTTATCGCACTCGATTATGCTGGAGGATTTGGAACAGCATTTTTACTTGGTCTCTTACCCATTCTTATGGTGTGGAGAGGAAGGTATGTTCTTCATCTCCCTAAACAACACCAACTCCCAGGAGGAAAAATCTTTCTCGGCTTATTAGCATCGTTTGTTTCAGTCGAACTTATTACTGAATGTATTCGTCTGATCTATCGAATCGTAAAATAGAGAGCAGCTCCATCGACATTTTCGCTAGCGTATTGCTCTGCATACGGATAGGAAGGGGTTCGACAATATAAATATTGTGAATAATAAGAACGAGAAGTTCTTGGATTTCGGTTGCGCCAACCATACTCCTCACTAAATTCGCTATGAGGAACTCCCCATGATCCCCCATTTCCTCCCCATGCTGTTCGTTCGCTATTGTGTCGGTTTTTTTCGCTATAGTCAGCAGGGTAGGCCCAAAGATCTAGAGCAACGAAAATAAAGAAAATACCACCCAACCACTGATATACATTGCCCATATTTTCCTCCATCATCGAAATTTTCTTATTGGATAATTATTCTTATAGTAGACCCCCCAATAGGGATAAGAGGGATACACAAAATTCGTATAGATAGAAGGATCGTCTTCCGCCTCATAATAGATCCCAGGAGCAGTTCCGTTGTCAAAATAGTGCGGTTGTGTCGGACGACCCCGAATCGTATAGTAATTTGCTGGAGAAACCCCGTAGTATAAAAACTGCGGATTTTTCTCTGCTTGCAGGCTCATGGTGACAATCGTAAAACTAGTAGCGACGGTAGTCCTAGTCAATACCCACCGAAGTATATAGAGCATATATTATCTCCTAAGAGGGTGTTTTGTAATTCTAACAGTCTCTAAATAGGCCTCTTTCGAAATTCCAAAGGGTTATATTTCATTTGTTTGTAGACTTCTAGTAAATATCTACCACAGAGCCCACAGAGATCACAGAGAGAGAAATTTTAAAACTCCTCTGTGTGATCTCTGTGGGCTCTGTGGTAGATATTGTTCTTGTCATGCAAAACTCTAGCAATTTTTCGATACAAAGCGAGTTTTAGAAAGAAGCAAGGCTATTATAATTACAAAACACCCTCTTGAACAAGGGGGCCGGGGAGACCATAAGGGCGCTATTTCTTAACGAGGGTAGTAGTTGTTGTAGTAAGAGGCGCTGTCTGGATAAGCATATCTATAGTTGTAATAAGAAGCGCTATTTGGATAGGCGTTATTATAGTTTGGATAGGCGTTGTTATAATAATAGGGAGATCTATAATTATCGTAATATAATGATCCTTGAGGTGTTCCATAATAGTTGTAGTATCCTAGATTTGAACCATATCCTGGTCCTCCAGAGACACCTAGCCCATAGGAATTATTCCTTCCAGAATCATAGTTACCTCTTCCATCCAGGTTACCTCTTCCATAATAGTCATTTCGATATCCTCGATCCCAACCCCCTCTTTCTCCTCTTTGTCCAAAAACTGGGGCAGAGCCGAAAGCGATAAACAATAGGGTCAGCAGAAACGAATGAATAAAGAACTGTTTCATATTTCTCCTTGAGTTCGGCCTGTGATTGGCATTGCGCTCAAGCTCAATTGAGCTAAAGCGCAATGCGGTTTGCACAGGAGAGTTCAGTATATACTTCATACTAAGCGTTTTAGAATAAATGTAAATTATTTTTTTTATTGAGAGAGGGAGAGACTATTCGAATAAGTTGGAGACAAAGGCTTCTGGATTAAATGGCTGCAAATCATCTATTTGTTCACCAGTCCCAATAAATTTAACTGGAAGTTGTAATTCTTTTTGGATGGAAAAGACAATGCCTCCTTTTGCTGTGCCATCGATCTTTGTTAGGATAATGCCGGTCGGACGCGTAAACTTGTAAAATTCTTTGGCTTGTTCAATCGCGTTTTGCCCTGTCGTAGCATCTAATACGAGAAGAACTTCGTGAGGTCCTTCTTGAGAGGAAGCTTTTTGACAGGTTCTTTTCATTTTTTCTAATTCTTGCATTAAGTGGGTCTTCGTATGGAGACGGCCAGCGGTATCAATTAAAACCACATCACAATTTCTAGATTTTGCTGCTTGAATGGCGTCAAAAGCAACAGCAGAAGGGTCCGTTTTTGGCTTTCCTTTGACAATATCGATCTGTAATCGTGCAGCCCATGTTTCGAGTTGGTCAATAGCAGCGGCTCGAAAAGTATCCGCTGCAGCTACGAGGACTTTTTTGCCATTTTGGCTAAAAAGGTGAGCCAATTTTGCTGTAGAAGTAGTCTTCCCATTCCCGTTTACCCCAACGATTAGAATAATCATAGGAGATTGCTCGTCGGAAATTTGTTTTAATGCGCTAGGATATCGAAGAAGTTCTTCCACGAGGTGTTTTTGCAAAGCTTTTATATACTCTTCCGTTGTATAGGAGGGATGTACCCGGTGGATTTCCTTCACCATTTGGGTCAATTCTTGCGCTGTTTTTACCCCAAAGTCGGCCTCATACAGCAATTGCTCCAGCTGATCGAGCATATCGCCATCAATTTTCCCACGAAAAAGAGAATGTATTTTTTCACTAAGTAAAGAACGGGCTTTGCGAAGAGCAGTAGTGAATTTTGAATATGTTGATTTTAAAAATTTTATAACCATTTTTTTCGTTTCCAGATGACTGGAAAAAAGTTTAGCATGGAAAATAAAAAAAAGAGAAGATGAAAAAAACAAAAAAGTTAGGTGAATCGTGGATATTCACGAATTTCAAGCCAAAAAAATTTTACAATCCTATGGAATTCCCATACCTCCATTTGCTGTGATTTCTTCTCTTGCGGAAGCGGATGCCATTCTCGATCAATACCAATGGTCATCTGCTGTTTTAAAAGTACAAATCCATGCGGGTGGAAGAGGAAAAGCAGGCGGTGTACAATTTGCGAAGGATAGAAATGAAATTCGGAAATGGGTCAAAGAACTTCTTGGAAAAAAAATTGTGACCCCACAAACGGGTAAAGAAGGATTAGTAGCCTCTCAGCTTTTGCTTTCCTCTCCACTTGCTATTGCGCATGAATATTACCTGAGCATTGCAGTTAATCGAGAACGGGCACAAAATATGTTATTGATCTCTTCCGTGGGTGGTGTAGAGATTGAACAAGTCGCGCAAGAGCATCCCGATCAAGTTCTTTTCCTACCAATTCCTCTTGATGGGGTCTTTCGCTCTTACCATCTCTATCGAATTGCGAATTTTATGCGATGGAAAGGAAAGATAGCCAAACAAGGGATTGAGTGTATTAAAAAGCTCGTACAAGCTTTTGTTGAGATTGATGCGACATTGGTGGAAATCAATCCATTGGTGGAAACAAAAGAAGGAGACTTGTACGCATTGGATGCCAAAATCAGCTTGGATGACAATGCTCTTTTTCGCCATCCCGATTTAAAAGCTCTATTTGATCCATCGCAAGTAAACCCTTATGAGGCACTCGCGCGTGAAATTGATTTGGCCTATGTGTCTCTTGATGGAAATATTGGTTGCATGGTCAACGGAGCCGGATTAGCCATGGCTACAATGGATTTAATCAAACACTATGGGGGCGAACCAGCTAATTTTCTCGACGTCGGTGGAAGTGCTTCTAAAGAAATTGTGGCGGAAGGTTTCAAGATCATTTTATCCGATCCTAAGGTAAAAGTAATTTTGATCAATATTTTTGGCGGTATTATGAACTGCGGAACCATTGCAGAAGGAATCATTGCAGCGGCAGAAGAATTGCATATTCATGTTCCTCTTGTCGTTCGGTTGGAAGGGACAAATGTCGATCAAGGGAAACATCTTCTACAAGAGACCAAATTGCAGATTATCAGTGCACACGACTTGACCTCTGCAGCACAAAAAGCTGTTGCTCTTGCAAGATAGTCAATTAAGGACAAAGAGAGAAAATACTATGGCAATTCTCATTAATGGCAATACTCGAATCATTACACAAGGGATTACTGGGAAAGCAGGTCGCTTTCATACTGAACAAGGAATGTTATACGCTCCCACGTATGTGGGGGGAGTGACTCCAGGTAAGGGGGGAGAAGAAATTCTTGGATTACCCGTTTTTGACACAGTGTGGGAAGCAAAAAAATCCACAGAGTGCAATGCTTCTTTGATTTTTGTTCCTCCTCCATTTGCCGCCGAAGCAATTTTAGAAGCGGAGGAAGCTGAAATTCCATTAATTGTATGTATTACCGAAGGAATTCCTTTTCAAGATATGCTTAGAGTAAGCCATGTCATGAAGAAAAGTAAAAGCCGACTCATTGGACCCAATTGTCCTGGCATCATTACGCCAGGAGAATGTAAAATGGGAATTATGCCAGGATATATTCATCAAAAAGGAAGTATTGGAATTGTATCTCGTTCCGGTACTTTAACCTATGAAGCTGTTTGGCAAACCACGCAGCTAGGTCTTGGACAATCGACATGTGTCGGAATTGGCGGCGATCCATTGAATGGGACAACGTTCATTGATATTCTTGCGTTATTTGAGAAAGATGAACAAACAAAAGCTATTTTGATGATTGGAGAAATAGGAGGACGAGCAGAAGAAGAAGCAGCGCAATGGATTTCATCTCATAGCACCAAACCAATTGCCGCTTTTATTGCAGGACAAACAGCTCCTCCCGGAAGAAGAATGGGACATGCAGGCGCAATTATTTCAGGAGGACAAGGGACCGCAGCAATGAAAATGGCAGCATTAAAAAATGTAGGGGTTGTGATTGCCGAAGTTCCTACAGAAATGGGCCTTGCTGTGGAGTCATTAATATGATTTCTATTCCAGGGCGAATTCCCATTATCATTCATCCTTTCTTTTGGGTTCTTATCTTTCTTTTGGGATGGTTGAATAGCTCTTCTTTTTTAGGAACTGGGGTATGGGCAGTTGTTATTTTTTTCTCCGTTCTTATTCACGAATATGGGCATGCTCTTACAGCCTTATTTTTTGGGCAGGAAGCAGAAATCAATTTAGTTGGGTTGGGGGGAATCACGCAAAGGAAAGGGGCCGAGCTCAATAAATGGAAAGAATTTATCATTGTTCTTAATGGTCCTTTAGCGGGAATTTCTTTAGCTATTTTTTCCTACTACGCCCTTTCTATTATCCCTCAAGGACATCCCATTTTCTCCTATGCTTTGCAAGTAGCATTGGCAGTGAATCTTTTTTGGAGTGTATTGAATTTGCTTCCCATTTTGCCTTTGGATGGCGGGCAACTTGCTCGGATCTTATTGGAAGGAATGTTTGGTTTTCGAGGTCTCGCATGCGCAGTCTTTCTAAGCATTATTCTAGGAGGCTTAGTAGGAGCTTATTTTTTCTTTTTACAACAAATACTATTGGGTGCCCTGTTCTTCATGCTCGCATTTGAAGGATATCGCGCCTGGAGTCAACTAAAAGACAAAACTCCGGAAGATAGCAATCCTCATCTGCAGGAAATATTGCAAAAAGGAGTAGTGGAACTCAAACAGGGATCTACACAAGAGGCATTTGAAAAATTTCAACGGATCAGACAAAAAGCTCCAAAAGGGATTCTTTATGTTTCTGCCACTCAATATGGAGCTCGCATATTGGCAGAAGAGGGAAATCATAAGAAAGCATTTGATTGGTTATTTCCTATCAAACATCAATTAAGTGAAGAATATCTCCGATTGTTGCAACAACTTGCTTATCGACTCCAATTTTGGGAAGAAGCTGCCAATGTCGGGCTGCAGGCATACCAACAAGAGCCTTCTGCAGAAATAGCAGTGATCAATGCTTTATGTTACGCCATCATGGGAAAAGAAGAACCTGCGGTCGGATGGTTACACAATGCAGTGCAGCAGGGAGCCTCAAATATGCGAGAAATAGTAAAAAAAAGAGAATTTGATGCAATTCGGGATGCAAAATCTTTTCGACAGTTTACTAAGAATATTGATTCATAAATTATGAAAGTTAATTCACTTATTTGTTTTCTATTGTTTTTCTTTTTGATAAGTTGTCAAACAAAATTTGATCTGCCAATTTCTCCTCCCCCTCTTCCTTGCTGCATACTTCCGGATAACGTTCGAGTTGCGCTTGTGCTTGGTGGTGGTGGATTTCGTGGATTGTCTCATGTTGGAGTTTTACAAGCCTTAGAAGAGGCCAATATTCCCATTGATCTCATTGTTGGATGCAGTGCCGGAGCAATTGTAGGATCTCTTTATGCTGACACCCCCAACGCCTCGTATGTGAGAAAAATAGTGACCCCTTTAAGAGCGTGGGATCTCCTCGATATCAATGTTTTATATGCCAGGTATGGCTTAGTACAAGGAAGATCTCTTAGTCGATTTTTGACTTCTCACTTGTCATGTCACTATTTCGAGGAACTGCAAATTCCTCTCTGTATTGTAGCAACCGATATTATGGCAGGAAACCTGGCCTGTTTTACTGCAGGTCCTCTCATTCCGCCCGTTCGGGCCTCATGCGCCGTTCCTTTTATTTTTTCTCCAGTCTATTTATATAAGCGATGGTTAGTAGATGGAGGGGTGATTGACCCAGTTCCCGTCAAAACAGCCAAAGAATATGGAGCAACTATTGTGATCGCCGTCGATCTTTGTAGACTTCTTCCAAGAACATGCCCAAACAATTTATTTGGCATTGCAGCACGTGCCACAGAAATTGCTCTCTCTCTTCATAGTGCCAATTGTGTGGAAGGGGCGGAAATCGTCATTCGTCCCGAACTAGGTGATATGGGAATTTTTGATGATTGCAATCCTGACCACGTTTACGAGGCTGGATATAGAGCGGCTTATAAGGTTTTGCCCCAAATTATTGATCTTCTTATCGAAAACGGCATTTCGGTATAAGTTTTTCTCAAAAATCGATTGAATTAAATTGGATCTTAATCTAAAATTAATTTAATTATAATAAAAAATATAAATTAAGGGAAAACTAATGTCAGTGTCATTTCCAATGTCTTCGGAAATACCTATTTTCAAAACCGAGCAACCTTCTATGGCCTCGAAGAAAACAGCACAAGAATTTCTATCCTTTGCATGGGGTTTTGTAAAAATACATAGGAACGTAGACCAATATATAATCATCAAAGACTGGGAACCTCCCTGTTTGAGTAAAGTAAGGATGTTAGTGAATCCTTCCATAAATCCCGGATATTTCGGAAATCCACCCCAAAGTACTAACAATCAATCCCCGTCTTCCAGTTCCTCGTCAAGCAGTCCTGTAAGAAGTTCTTCAAACCATCAATTTTTTTCCTCCGTTGTACCGTTATTCAATAGAAACGTGAGAAACGTGGATAATAGTACAAATATTAACCTAGACAATAGTACAAATACTACCATCAAGGTAGAGGCAGAAAAGACAGCGGAACAAGTGAAACAAGAAAAAGAAGAAAGAGAGCAGTGGTTCTTCATAGCAATGGGAGTATTGAGCGCAGTAACGGCAGTTTTTGCTAGCTTGTTTTTTGCAAAGCAAATGGTACAACTTGATACCAATAGTAACTACTCTGAATGGCAGAAAATCCAACACGGATATAAAGAGAAAAAGTTTCACGATAAATTTAATGACCTCAAGAAAGAGATAACGGTACAAATTGATTCTGTCATTGGTCGGGATAGAAGAAATGAAATTCAAAAAATTGTCGGAATTGTTTTCCTTTTGGTCGGTTCCGCAACAGCATTTGTCGGAGCTGTTTTTCAAGCCGGTTTTTTGGTGAAAATAGGGATAATTGCTATGGGTAGTGCCACAGTGTTTTTAGTATATCGCGTTGCCTATACTTATTTTTCTGCTCAAGATATGAAACTTGCTAATGAAAAAGCAGCTTCCAAGGTTTTGGAGCTTCTTAATAATGAAGATATAGTGCTTTTTGAGACTTAGAGGGTATTTTGTAATTATAATAGCCTCTTAAAGACTCTTTCGAATTGTAGCAAAAAAATCAGACGATCGGGTTTGTCAATCCCTCTCAGAAGCCGTTTTAAAACTGTCCCGTCGTGAACCATAAAGCTAGGGTGTGTCATCAATTGATGACACGCCCTATTTAGTGACTCTGATCATTTAAAGAAAAGCAAGATTAAGATCATGATCAAGATCGAGATTAAGTTCAATGCGTCAGGTCAGCTTTAAGTTGTAAACACTCCATTACTTGAATTCAAGAGCCTTTCTATTACTCGATAATTTCTATATTTTAAAATATTTTATACATTTATTTTCCCTGCCTATCCATTGATTAGTTACTATTCTTTTTAAAGATATTCTAACAAATAATTAAAAATTGATTTACAAATACTTGTGAGGTAATATTTAAAAAACTAAAAATTGACAATAAATTTATCATTTAAAAATAAAACAAACTTATAATAATAGTAATTATTAATAGTTTATGGTTAATTAAAATGATAAAAAATAATTCTGTACCCATTTCTTTTTGGAGTCCTCTCTACTTAGATGATTTTGGTAAAAATCGTCATTCTCCAGAAGCCACTAGCCATAAGATTTGCAGATGCGTAAATAAGTATTTTATATTTGATAAAACATATAAGTGTGTAGTTCCAATCGATAAACACAGATATAGAATAATGGAATGTACACAAACAAAAACTGAAATTCGACTAAAACAATTGTCCCTTCTATTAGGAATCCCTCCTCTTCTCGCTTTAATGATGAAAATCTTCTTTCATTATCACTATGCTCCCAATAAGAGTGCTACTCTTATAGATTGTCCCTTCTCTATTGCAACCAATCGACGCCGCTTTCCTTATATTGCCTATTTAGTGGAAGAATTTGGTTTTCTTAATCCGTGGGAAAATAATAACGAACATTTTACTAAAACTAAGCAGCAGATAGGGAGGCTTGAAGATAGCCCAATGGAAAAAAGGGTTCGAAATGAT
Organism: Chlamydiota bacterium; assembly: GCA_013286075.1. Next base: position 14,936 of record JABDGJ010000003.1, on the reverse strand, counting down.
TGGCGGTCAATTGCTGAGTCAACTAGTTCTATGATGCAGGCGAATGGAAAAGAGGAAATGGAAAAACTTGGATATAGATTAAAAAAACTCGTCGTAGATGGAGAAGAATTGGATGTGTATGAAAGTTCCGAACCCTTCATTCTTCACGGTACCGGCGGAACTAAGAACACATTACGAATGCTACAAGAAATGCCTGATACAGGAAAATTTTCTAATAACGAAGATTTTATTTTGAATCAAGCGGAAGTTATTTCAACTTCTTACTATGAACCAAACTTGAAGATTTTTACAAACCTTCCCACTAGTATTATTCTTAGAGCTCATCCAGAGGCTATTTTGCAAGTTTCACCCTTTGATACAAATATACCTCTTATAAGCATGGAGGATGAGGCTCAAAAATATATAGCAGGACGAGAAAAAATAAATTATCTATTGAACTATTTAAACGAATTCATATCGATTGTGAAAGGTTCTTCGCCAGAGGAAAATTATATTAAAGGCAACGGGATTGTGCAAGACTTAGAAAAAGTACAAGAATCGGTGCTTCTTCTTACAAGGGAAGAGCAAACGGCTCTTTCTCAACAACTATTTGGAAACTCATTCCAAACACCAATTTCTTACATAATAGAGAATTTTATGAGTCATATGAAAGCCATTATAAAAATTCTAGAAACAGAGGGAGACGAAGAAGATAACCTACGCGCAATGAGCGAATACCAGGCGGGCGCTCTTAAAAAGACGAATAGAGTGTTGACACCAAAAGAACTAGCCGCGCAAGTTCCTACATATGGAGAATATTCTGAATTAGGTATATTAACTCCAAAACGACAAGATAAAATGACTGGTAAGCCACCTATTACAGAAATTGGGGGTCTTGCTGTTGACTCGCGTTATCTGGAAGAGGGAGAAGAAGGATTATCTATAAAAAAAGATAAGTTTGATAAGTACAATTCTATAGAGACATTTAAAGAAGTTCTCCGAGCCGCAAAGGAACGCAACGTGAAAATTGTACTTATTCGTCCAAAAAAGTAGAAATCAGGCTCTAGGATGTGTTTCGTCGTACACCTTTTTCTTCAATTTTGTGGAAACTTGGGTGTAAATGGTCGTGGTGGCAAGGCAGCTGTGACCTAAGAGCATTTGGATGGTTTTTAAATCCATTCCATTCTCTAACCAATGGGTAGCGATTGTATGTCGTATGGTATGGGGAGTGACTTTTCCTGCCAAGCCACTTTGTGTAAGATATTTGTCGAATTTTCGATCGACTGATCGAGTCGTGAGTCGAGAACCATGTTTGTTGAGAAAAATCGATTGTGGATCGACTTCTGCTGCATGTGTATTTGAATCTTGTTTTCTTTCCGGATGAGTTAAGTAGGCTTGTATCCAATTCGCTGCATTTTTGGTAATCGGAACAATCCGCTCTTTTTTTCCTTTGCCTCGCAACTTCATTGTCAAATTGATCCGATCAAAATCTTCTCGATTTAATGCGACTAGTTCACTTACACGGAGTCCTGAGCTATAAAAGAGCTCCATGATCGCTCGATCTCGAAATCCAAGATAAGAGGATCGATCGGGTTGGTCAAATAAATGGGTAATTTGATCGTAGTTCAAGTAAGTAGGCAGTTTCTTTTCTAGTTTGGGACTATCGAGTTCTTCTGTCGGATTTTGTGAGATGAGCTTTTGCAATAATGCATACCGGAAGAAACTTCGCAAAGAGGAAAGCTTCCGAGCAATGGTTCGTTTATTTTGTTGTACTTCTGTCAACCAAGCCAAAAATCCCCGAATCGTTTTTCGATCGATTTTGGCAATGGGAAGAAGGCGATCAAACAACGTATACCGAACAGAATAAGGATCTTTGTGAGAAATTTTTTCCGGTTTTGCTTCAGCAGGTTCATCGGGAAGCCATTCTCGTTCCAAATGCTCTTTGAAGGCGTTAAGGTCAATAGCGTAGTTTCGAATTGTGTGTTCAGAAGCTTGTTTGACGATGTGGAGATATTCTAAAAAACGATAACAAATTTCGACAAACATGGAAGGTATCTCTGTATTTAAGATTTTACTTTGCTTAGGACATGCCCTAACTTAACACAGGAACACTACTTTTTGGAAAAGGAAAAGTGAGCAAATCATCGGCAGCAAACGTATTAGGAAAAATTGTGCGCGCTTCTTGCTCAAATTGTTTTACGTTTTGGTATCGAGCAGAAAAGTGAGTGAGAATGAGTTCTTGGGCATGCGCCTCTTTTGCGATTTGTGCTGCTTGCTTTGCAGTTAAATGATTGTGCATTCTGGCCAATTCTCGGTGTTCTTCTAAATAGGTGCTTTCGCATACAAATAATGTGGCATCTCGTGCAATATCGATTGCTTGTTGACAGGGAAGAGTATCCATTACTATCGCAAAACTATCTCCCCGCCTCAACCAGCTGACTTGGTCGAGCAAAATTTTTTGATCGTTGATCAGAAGAAACCCTTTTTCTTGGATTTCTCGTACGAGAGGACCTCGAATTCCATACTGACTGAGTTTTCCTTGATCAAATTTTCTGGTATTTGCTTCTGTGATGCGCCAGCCAATATTTTCCACTCCATGTTCCAGAAAGGTGGCTTCAATTCGGAATTTTTCATTTTCTTCTACTAAGCCTGGTTGTGAAACAGGATGCTCAATGATTTTGATCATTTCGTGATAAATGGTTCCGTATCGGAGTCGGTCAAAAAATTTTTTTCCGCTGGCTGGATAGTAACAATGGATGGGATGGGGTACTTTATCGAGATTGAGGCGCATGATAATGGATCCCAATCCAAGACAATGATCGCCATGGAAATGGGAAATAAAAATGGAGGAAATTGTACTAGGAGAGACATCTGCAAAAATAATTTGCCTTTGCGTCCCTTCGCCAGGGTCAAATAGAAACCCTTCATCATTCCAGCGAAGTAAGTACGCTCCATGATTTCGGTGACGGGTAGGTTGCTGACTAGAACATCCCAATATAATTAAATCTCGTACGGTCATTTGAATTGCTTCCATCTAAAAAAATTGAGTTTTCCCAAAGCAAACCCCGCAATTCCTCCTCCGATGTGAGCCGTATTCGCAATATTTGGAGAAAAGGCTAGATCAAATGATTTTGCCATCAGAAAGGAAAAAAGTTGGATACAAGCCATCCCTAAGACAAATAGAAACATAAATGAAATGGTTGAGCGGTCGATAAAATATCCCTCCCACGCCGCTTTTCTTTGTCGTACCCAAATAAATGCGATCATGCCACACAACACCCCAGAAAAACCAACAAAGTTAGCACCGCTCATCAGATATTGCGCTGTATTGGAAATGACTCCCACGATAAGAATGAAAAGAATATAGCGAACAGCAGGGAGCCGCGGCTCCATTTGCTTTCCCAATAGAATGAGCCATAACATATTAAAAAATAAATGGAGAAAGCCTGCATGGAGAAGGCAGGGAGAAAATAAACGCCACCATTCTCCTTCTTTGATTTTTTCAAACATTGGATACTGGGTGAGAGTATGACTCCGATTTTTTTCTAAGGCAAGTGGGTATAGACCTGGCCAGTAGGGAGTATTTTCGATTTGCTTGAGCAAACGTTGTGCTTCAGGCGGGAGTTCCTTCCGACTTTCGAATTCTTTTTCCCCATAGAGAGTAATGAAACGATTGACTAGCTCATAAAATTGGGGGTAATCATATAACAGTTCCTTATCAATAGGAGAAGAAAATACAGCAAGATTCGCATATTGCGGAGGAATCTGAAGCGATGGAAAAAGAAATAAATTTCCGAGTAACAATAGACAACAAAGGACGAGTATTCCCTTTGTTAAGGCTCCAAGAGGGGGTTGTGGTCGTTTTTTTACTTGTGTTTTCATTTGGGGAGAAGGGGGAATGTCTCCTTCAGGAATTGGAATGATGGGGGGTGGGGCGAAGAAAGAGTCAGAAGGGTTTTGACAAAATCGGTTCCACCATGCAAGTGCCTGTGGAAATTGGTCTTCTTCTCGAATCCAGAAAGTATATTCGATCGACCCATACTCCTCGTTTCCCCAGTCGACGTTTTGTTTTTTTTCAACTTCATGAGCAATTCCTTGCTGTGAAAGAAATCGAGAAAATACAATAGCGTTTTTCTCGTTCGAAATTGTTCCAATCAGTCGCATAGATGTCGGATTTTTTCGATAATTTTTGATGTGGACAGCCCAGGTACAATTGATACAATATGCATTTTTCCTCCACAAGAAAGAACGGTATCCGCTTCTATGCAATTCTCTCCATATTCTGTTCCATTGACATGAACATGTGGTCGAATTTGTTGGAGTATAGTTCGGGGATCTGTTTCTTCAAACCAAGTGACATAGTCAACAAATGCAAGAGCCGCCATCATCTGCAACCGATACTCTAGTGGAATGATCGGCCTACTATTACTTTTGTATTTTTTGATGGAAGCATCGCTGTTTAAGGCGACAATAAGAAGATCTCCTTGTAAAGAAGCTTCGTAGAGAATGTGTAAATGACCCGCATGCAGAAGGTCAAAGGAACCATTCAGAGTGACGATTTTTTTGTTTTGATTCCGAAAAAATGTGGCCCTGTCTGACAAATCTTTGGGATGAATCATTTTGTGTTGGTAATTCTCTGCCCACTGAGTAGTCTTTGTTTGGAGACTTTTTGTCATATCACTTCTTTAATTTTCTGAGGGTGGGGAAGGCAATAGAAAATACTTCTCGATAATCTGTGACAAAATCGACGGAGAGATCTTTTTTGATGTAAGAAGGAAGTTCTTCCCAATCTCGTTCATTGTCTTTAGGGAGAATGACTCGAGTAAGACCGGATCTCCGCGCAGCTACCATTTTTTCTTTTACTCCGCCAATGGGCAATACGCGACCCGTTAATGTCAATTCTCCCGTCATGCCCAAATTTTGGAGTATGGGTATGTTGGTCAAGAGAGATAATAAAGAAGTAACCATTGTAATTCCCGCTGAGGGGCCATCCTTAGGGGTGGCTCCTTCCGGAATATGGATGTGTACCTGGGATTTCTCAAAAAAGGAGATCCCTGGTGCGAATTGGTTGAGAACACTATGAAGATAACTCCAAGCAATTTCTGCTGATTCCTTCATCACATCGCCTGCCTGACCAGTCAATTTCATAGCCGTTTTTTCTGCCTGTACCCTGCTTGATTCGATATATAGAGTAGCTCCACCCAAGGCAGTCCATGCAAGACCCATGCAAACTCCAACAGGCGTTTCTTCATAAAAACGGTCACTTGTAAATACTGGTTTTCCCAAATATTCTTTGAGGTTGTCAGAAGTAACGGCTACCTTATCCACGGAAGAAAAATTGAGAGCCTTTGTCTGTTTTGTCGATTTTTTCGATGGCTTTGTTTCTTCAACTAAGGATTCTTTTTCTTTCATATTTCGGATGAGTTTGAGAGCAACTTTTCGAAGAATCTTTTTAATGAGATTTTCTAAATTTCGAACACCAGATTCCCGTGCATATCCATTGATCATAGAACGCAAACCGTCATTTGTCATGGTAAATACAGAAGATTTGATTCCCATGGTTTTTCTATTTCTCGGGATCAGGTATTTTTTTGCGATTTCCATTTTTTCTTGGAGGATATAACCAGAAAGGCGTAGAACTTCCATTCGATCTTTCAGCGGATCGGGAATGGCGTCCAATACATTGGCAGTCACAATAAAGAGAATATTGGATAGATCGCAGCGGACATCCAAATAATGATCCAAAAATTCTCCATTTTGTTCCGGATCGAGCACTTCTAATAATGCGGAGGCTGGGTCACCTTGGTAATTTCTTCCCATTTTATCCACTTCATCGAGCATGATGACTGGGTTCATGGTTTGACATAGCTTAAGAGCTTGGACCATTTTTCCTGGCATTGCTCCTACGTAGGTTCGACGATGTCCTTTAATTTCCGCTTCGTCTCGCATTCCACCAACAGAAAATCGATAAAATTTTCGGTTTAAGGCGCGGGCGATACTTTTTCCTACACTCGTTTTTCCCACACCTGGGGGGCCTACCAAACAGAGAATGCTCCCTTTTACCCCATTGGCAAGATATCCAACACCAATAAACTCTAGAATTCTTTGTTTGATATCTTCAAGACCGTAGTGGTCTTCTTCTAATATTTTTTCCGCTTTAAAAATGTCGTGATGTTCAGGGCTATATATTCCCCAAGGGATGATAGTCAGCCAGTCAACATAGCCGCGAGATACATTGTATTCGGCCGATTGCATGTCTAGCACGCTCATTTTTTCTAATTCATCATGGATTACTTTTAAAACATCTGGAGGAACTTTTCGTTCTTTAAGTCGATTTTCAAACTTTTCTCGGTCTACTGATTTGTCATCTCTCTCAATACCGAGTTCTTTTTTGATTGTTTTGAGTTGTTCTCGCAAGAAAAAATCTTTTTGACTTTTGTTGATTGTCGCTTCAATTTTTTGATTGATATTATTTTGCAAGATGCTGATATCTAATTCTTTCTTCAATAAAATCAGCGCTTTATCGATTCGGTGCTGCATATCAAACGTTTCTAATACATCTTGCAGTTCTCCTCGCGATGCTGTTGTGAGTGCTACCGCAAAATCAGCCAATTTTCCAGGTTCGGTGAAATCAGAATGACCTAAGAAAATTTGCAATTCTTCTTTGAATAATGGATTGAGTTTCAATAACTCTTTAATTGTGGAAATAATGCTAATCGCATACGCCTTTAATTCTAGAGTAAGGGAGGAATGATCTTCGTGGTATTGTACTTTTGCTCGGAGAGTTTTTGCCGATCGGGCAAGGGGCGTTGTAATGCGCAACCGCTTTTCCATATTCAAAATAACTTGTGCACCTCCTTGTTCCATTGGAAGGACGCGCAATACTCTAGCAAGAACCCCCACCTCGTGAAGATCGTCGAATGTCGCTTTGTAAATATTGGCGTTTTCAGAGCGGGCGAGAACTAAGCCAATACACTTATGCTCTGATTTTGCAATGATCTTTAATACGTCATAAAAAGCTCCCGGTTCGATGACAAGAGGAGCTGCCATTCCTGGGAAAAAAGGGCGCCTGAGAAGAGGGAAAATGAAAAGCTCGTCAGGAGCTTCTATGCTTTTTTTTGGGGTATCTTGGTGCTCTTCCAAAGACTGTGCAATGGCTTCTTCTAATTCCAATTCTGTGGAAAGATCAATATTATCTACATGCATTCCAGCTACTCCCTTCTAATAGAATGGTACGAGTGTACCCCTTTTATATAAATTATTCAATCGGGAGTCTTAGAAATAAATTTTTTTCAATATGAATAAATTTTTTATCCTACATTTAATCGATACTCTCATGTATAATTAGGTTTTAAAAATAATTTTTACATGAGTGCAAAGTGAGTTCTGCAACAGACGAAATTCTTTTCCATTATCGTCATTTGGCGCAGCAAAGGGAAGAATCTTTGCTATTTGAAAAAGCGTCCTTTTCGAAAAATCACGTTCGACTTTATGGGCCTGATGAAGATCATAGGATGCCATACAAACGGGATGTGGATCGAATTCTTCATTCCAAGGCCTATTCTCGTTATGTCGATAAAACGCAAGTTGCCTATTTGATTGAAAATGATCATATCTCTCACCGAGGATTGCACGTCCAATTAGTGAGTAGTTTTGCGAGAGGTATTGCAGAGATTCTTGGTCTCAATGTCGATTTAGTAGAAGCGATTTCTCTTGGACATGACGTCGGTCATGTACCATTTGCGCATGAAGGAGAAGAATATTTATCAGAACTATCCATTGCATATGGCAATAGCCCTTTTTGCCATCCTTTGCAATCTGTCCGTTTATTTTCCGAAATAGAGCCACTCAATTTGGGGATCACTGTCTATGATGGTTTTCTTTGCCATGATGGGGGGATGAATGGATGCAAATGGATTCCCAAATTTGAAAAAACAAACGAAGAAATAAAGCAAGAACAGGAAAAGAAAAAAAATCACGTGGAAATAAATCTATCTCCCATGACTCTTGAAGGATGTTTAGTGAAAATTTGTGACACCATGAGCTATGTGGGAAGAGATATCGAAGATGCGATCCGTTTAAAAATTATAGATCGCAATGATATACCAGAGACTCTTCTTGGCAAAACAAATCGAGAAATTTTGCGCACCCTAGCTGCCAATATTATTCACCAAAGCTACGGAAAAGAATATATCGCATTATCTCCTGAGATTTATGAGGCTCTCCAAGTATTGCGAGAATTTAATTTTCAATCTATTTATCACCACCCAAAATTAAAAATGGAATCGCAAAAAATAAAACAAGGATTTCGGATTTTGTTTGAATGGCTCTATAAGGATATGGAAAAAAATTACACAGAAAGCCATCTTCACAGAGAGTTTTTAACAGGCCGCTCTCAATGGTATCTTACAAATACAAATCGGGTACAAATGATTGTTGATTATATTGCAGGAATGACGGATCAGTTTTTTATCAGCACTTTAGACAATCTTTTTATTCCTCAGAAAATTTGGGTGAAATAAAAATTGTGGCGCGCATTTTACTCATTGAAACTTCTACGGAAAGAGGAATAATTGCTTGTGGAGATCGAGGAAAGGTCTTCTTTTGCAAAGAATTGCCCGTTGGTTTGCATCAATCCAAACAGATAATGCCTGCGATTGAGGAAGCGTGTCAAACCATGGAAAATGGAAAACTCGATGCAATAGGGATAGGAGTAGGTCCGGGTTCTTATACGGGAATTCGTATTGGGGCGGCAATCGCACAAGGATTATCGTATACGTGGAAAGTGCCTCTTATTCGAGTCTCTAGCCTTACAGGTTTTGTCCCTCAACAACAAAAAGGACCTTTTGCTTCCGTGGTGGATGCGCGGATGGGAGGCATCTATTTTCAACGAGGAACTTTTGAAAATCAAATCCTATTTGAAGAAGGACCGCAAATTTGCTCAACGGAAAAGTCTTTTGAATATCTTGTGGGAAGACATATTGTGACCCCTGCTGCAACAAGTCTACAAAGAAAATTTGCACTGCAATTGGACTGGACTTGGGAGGAGAGAAGCCCTTGCGTTGAGATGTTGTTCAGCCAGATAGAAGAAGAATATGAAAAAAAAAACTGGGTCACTCCACCCTCTACCCTAGATTTGATGTACCTTAAAAAAACCGAAGCCGAAAGAAATAGAGAAAAATATGACTGCTTTTCTTGAAGAAAAAATTTCGTTGTTACGAAGACCGCGAAGAAACCGTCAAACTCCAGCCATTCGAAGTCTTACACAAGAAAACTATCTGTTTCCCCATCAATTAGTTGCCCCTCTGTTTATCGTGGAAGGGGATAATCAAAAACAAACGATTGAAAGCATGCCCGATGTGTATCGATATTCAGTTGATCTGTTAATTCAGGAAGTGATCGCACTGTACACACTTGGGGTGCGAGCGGTTGATTTATTTTGCTCTGTCTCACAAGAAAAAAAAGACCCACAAGGATCGGAAGCAATTCGAGAAGGAAATCTATTGTACCGAGCCATAGAAACCCTCAAAAGAGAAATCCCTGAGATGTGTCTTATGGTTGATATTGCGTTGGATCCTTTTACAGATCATGGGCATGATGGAATCGTCAACGAACAAAGAGAAATTGTCAACGATGAGACTTTAATTAGATTGGGAGAAATGTCTGTTCTTGCTGCGGCAGCGGGGGCCGACGTGGTAGCTCCAAGCGATATGATGGATGGTCGAGTAGGTTATATACGTTCTTGTCTAGATCGCCAAGGTTTTTCTGATGTCGCCATCTTATCTTATGCGGCAAAATATGCTTCCTCATTTTATACTCCTTTTCGGCAAGCTGTAGATTCCACTCTTTCCTTTGGCGATAAAAAAAGTTACCAATTGAATCCGGCCAATGTGCGGGAAGCACTGCTAGAATGCCGCCTTGATGAGCAAGAGGGAGCAGATATGTTGCTCGTCAAACCTGCTCTTCCTTATTTAGATGTTCTTACAAAGGTAAGACAAATCACAGAACTTCCATTAGCAGCTTATCATGTAAGTGGCGAATATGCCATGGTCATGGCCGCAGCCCAGAAAGGATGGCTCAATGCCACAGACGTTTTTCTAGAATCTCTTCTCTCCATTAAACGTGCCGGAGCCGACTTTATTTTCACTTACGCCGCCGCAAAAATATGCAAAAATATTTTAAAAAAATAATAAAATAGCAATTAACGACACTTTTAAGTTAATTTAAAAATTATTTTAAAATAAGATAAAAAAAATATATTACACTACAATAGGAAAGATATACTCATATAAAAAATATGCCTATTGAAGCCTCTTTCCCTTCTTTTCCCTTCCTTGTTTCGATTACGGAACCTCAGAATAAATCACCTCTATCTTGTGGGGAATATATAAATAATTTTCTTGAAGGATGGTTTTCTTGGTCCGGAGGAATCCGATATATAATTAAAGGAGAATCATTTTTTTCTTTTACAGAAGAGGTGTCCAGAGTAGCAATGATTGTCAAAGGGATATTGATAGGATGCAGTCTTTTCACAGGGATTGGAACTATTGCGGGGGTTTATATTTTATATCACCGCTATCACCAGCGTAAATTCTTATATGATCTAGACTTGCGAATGCAAAGAGTTTTATATCAGAATCTAGACCCACATACACAATCATCAGGCTCTCAGGTTTTAGTATCCGACAGCGAACGCCTTAAAAACATCTTATCCATATTTGAAACAGAGGACCCAAAAATATTTAATTCGCAGAATTTCAATTGGATAGGGGATGATGAGGAAAAAGAAGAGCACCTAAGTCTGGATAGTCCAAATCCACAAACTGATTCCACGTCTCTATCACCTTTGTCATCATCTAGTTCAATAGCATCATCATCTATAGGGTCTAAGTCTGCATCAGAGAGTACGTATATTCCAATGGATATAGAAATCCTTGAAGAAGTTGAGTTTGCAAACAATTATAATAATAAGAATGCTCGTGAAATAGTTACGACAGAATTAATAGAAAGGCTTAAGAGAAAAGGTCTACCTCACAATAAAATTACTTGGAAATTCTTAAAAGATTGCAATTCCGAAAAAACAGGTATCAGGATTCTTATAAAAGCGCAGACGGAAAGGTTAGAGTGGTCTGAAATGGAGCCCGTTGTAAGACAAGAATTAGATATAGATGTATTAGTGATAGTACACACCACAAATAAGCAGGGATATTCCACACAGTTCAGACTTGATGGTCAACCAGAGGGCGTTATTTATTATAAGTCATGCAAGGTGAAACCAATAGGTGCTAGACCAAAAATGCAAGAGAAAAATCAGATAAATAATGAGAATAGTTCTCACTGGAAACCACAAATTTCTTGGGAAGATGATATGAATGACCCAGAATTTGAGAAGATGATCTCTATTATTGCGCCCAAATGGAAAAAAAGGAAAGTCGAAGAGTAGGGCGTGTCGTCAATTGCTAATAGCCTCTATTCAAGATTAGAGCTCTTGCATAACCAACAACCCTTGCCCATGCCCTTGCCCTACTACTTTTTCGGGCACGGGCAAGGGCACGGGCACGGGCATGGGCAAGGGTTGTTGGTTATGCAAGATGTTCTATTATCTATTTTCTGAGAGGATTTGGATGGCGCGAGCGATGACCAACGTTCCTTGTTTCAAGCGGTCAAGACCAAAGTGTTCGTTTGGAGCATGAACCTGATCAGTAATGAGCCCCAATCCTAAAAGAATCGTTTCCCCTCCTGCAATTTCTCCTAATTTTGCTGCGATAGGAATGGAAGAGCCTTCGTACATATATTCACACGGTTTTTGGAATACTTCTTCAAAAGCCCTTGCAAATGCCTTCGTACAAGATGTGTGTGTCCCGACTCTTATTGCTTTTCCTTTTCCTGGATGAAGCTTGACCGCAACGTCAATGCCGGGAGGAGCCTGTTTTTTAAAATAGTTAGTCAGAATTTGTCCGATTATGTCGGGATTTTGATTAGGGACAAGTCGGCATGATATTTTTGCATGAGCTTTAGCAGGTATGACAGTTTTAAATCCCTCTCCAGAATACCCACCATAGACGCCATTAATTTCGATGGTGGGTCGAATCCAAGCTCTTTCTAGTATAGAATAGTCTTGTTCTCCGCCTGTGGGAGATGCCCCTATCTGCTGTCGGTATTCTTCTTTGTCAAAGGCAAAAGAAATAGTCGTTTTCTCTTCTATTGTGAGAGGGATCACATCGTCATAAAAGCCAGGAATAGTGATTTTTCCCTGTTCGTTGCGCATCTTTGCAAGCAATTCCACCAGGGCGTGGTTGGGATTATAGGCAATCCCTCCATGTGCACCTGAATGCAAATCGAAGGAAGAACCAGTTAGTTCTACGTCAAGCGTAATGATCCCTCGAATGCCGAGTGTAAGAGAAGGGGTTCCTGCTTTTCGCAATCCTAAGTCGATAATAGCCACACAATCGGCCGCTAAATCTTCTTTTTTTTGCAGCAAGATCTTGGATAATCCCGCACTTCCTATCTCTTCTTCTCCTTCAATGCATAATTTAATATTGATGGGAAATGATCCATAGATGTCTTGGAGCGCTCGCAATGCTTGTAAAACATAAAAACACTGTCCTTTATTATCTTGTGCGCCTCGTGCGAAGATCTCTCCATTTCGAATAGATGGCTGGAAAGGAGGTGTGACCCATTGTTCAAGTGGATCAACTGGTTGTACATCATAGTGGTGATAAATAAGAAGAGTCGGTTTTTTTGGGCCTGCTTTGAGATGGGAGGCAAAAATCACTGGATAGCCTGTAGTAGGCCAAGATTCGACCGTACAGCCGATTTTTTCAAGGTATTTGACGAGCCAATCGTGGCATTGTAGAACTTCTGTGTGAAAAGAAGATTCGGAACTAATGCTTTGAAAGCGAAGAAAAGTAAAAAAATCATCCAGCCATTCACTTTCATGCTGGTCTATCCAAGAAGCTAAAGTAGATTTTTCAGACATATTCGATGGATAAGGGGTTTTTTCCATTTGAAACCAATTGTTGATTTGCTTTGTCAAGCTGCTCTTTACTAGCAAAAACGACTTCTGTTCCTTTGCTCATTTGTTTGGCGATGATGTTCGTCACGGCTTCAATCACTTCTTCACGCGAAGTGGCAAGCATTTGATTTCGAAATCGCTGCCGGATTTCCAATGTTCGCCCTTCAGCCAACCACCCATATGCCACATCTCCTTGACTACCTGGAGAATCTGGAGAACCTAAAGTTTGAGCGACCTCAAATTTAGCTTCTTCAATATGCTCATTATCAAAATTTCCTTGTGCAACATTGTCCACTGCTTCTTCAAAAGCTTCTAAAGTCGAAACGATATGAGGATCTCGATAGGAATAAAAATAAAAATTAGCCGAAAGGGGATTACTGACAGCCCCTCCCCCATAAGCGCCTCCTTGTTCTCGAATCTTGGGATGAAGAGTGAGGTTGTCAAAAAGATGAGATGCGAGATAAAGAGCCGGGGCAGCTGCATGTGTATAGGGAACTGTAGGAAATACTTTCCCCATAAAAGCAACGGGGGAAGCAATGACTCTTCCTTGAGGCACAAGCGATTCTACAGAGAAATTTCCCTTCCATTGTTCATACGGCTTTGTTTTCATCTTACCCAATTCATAAAATCCTTTTTCTTTGCATTCCTCATAGCTCGCAGCATCGCAACTAAGGACGATGTGAGGATTTTCTAGACAGGTGATTTTATTCTGGATTGCTTCTAGATTGAGTAGGATCTCTGGCCATTCCTCGTCAAAATTTTTCATAAATTCTCGAATTTCCCAATAATAAGGCAACCCATACAAATCGTTTGCAACTTTTGAAGCCACGTTTAATTTGCTAGCGGAGACATTAATGGCATATCTCAATGCGCTTTGATTCACCCGGCTTTCTAAAGTGACAAAATGTTTAGATACGATTTCTTTCATCCGTTTTGGGTCATTGAGATCTATCGAAGAGGCAATTTCATAAAGAAGGGAAAATAGCTTAGGTCCTTTTCTTCGAAGTGCTTTTCCACGAAGGTTGAAGGTCGGAAAAAAAAGAGAAGAATTCTCTGCTTGTAGATGTAAACTAATACCTGCCCCTATTCCTCCTGTGTTCCCTTGAATGGCTTCTAAGATTTCTTGATACGTGTGTTCTGTTGATCCTAATTGTGTCATAATAACAGTAAATAATCGAAGATAGACCAATTCTTTTTGAGTAAGGTCTGGTAGTTGAAAAATGAGATCTGCATAGAGGATGTCATTGGTAAAGATAGTGCGATGAAAAGCAGTAAAGATGCCGATCTTTTCCTGGGTGAGGGGATAATTTTTAGGAGAAAGAGGAATATCTTTGATACTTAGTTTAGGAAGAATATTGACATCTTCATTTTCTTGTTTCTTTTGGAATTCTTCCAATCCAAGTGATTGTTTTACCGTGTGTTGCTGTTCTTTTGAGGAAAGAGAAGCTTGTATTTTGCGCAATTGTTCTTTTTCCCAATGTATTTCTTTTTGCCCTAGCTGAGGGTCCGGTTGCATGACAATTCGAACGAAATGAGTGTTATTGAGTAAATATTTTTTAATCAAAAGAGAAAAATAGAGGGGATCGAGGAGAATATGTTTCCTCAATTGATCGAATAAGGAGTGAATCTTTAACCCTTGTACTGCTTCTGCTCCATGCTGTTTCAGTAAACCACAGCGAATAAAGAGAGATAGACCGAAAGGTGCTTGGTCGCCTGTGATTTCCGTCCGGTGAAATTCAAATTGGTGAATTGCATTGTCGATCATTTGCATTGGAATTCCTTTTTCACAAATGCTTTCCAATGTTTCCCTGATGATTGCTTCTAAAGTATCTGCCTGTTCAGGTTGGCATCCTTTCAGGGTAATTCCCCAGGGCACCTCATGCAATTCTGTATCTATAAAAGAAGACGCCTGTTTGCATAATCCAGATTGCAACAATGCCAT
>JABDGJ010000002.1 GCA_013286075.1 Chlamydiota bacterium | reverse complement strand
ATCCGGAAAATAGCTGCTCCAAAATATCGAACACCTCAAGAATTAGAAGAAAAAATTCGCTCGATTATATAAGTTTCGTTTTATTGGCTCTGTAGGTTTTGATCATCTTGTATAGGCCCTCGATGAGCACTTTCAATACGGCATATAAGGGAGTGACAAAGATTAATCCAACAACTCCCCACAAAGATCCCGCCACTAATAGTAACAAAATAATAGTCAAAGGGTGAATGTGAAGCCTGTGTCCAATTAATTGAGGAGAAATGATATTCGATTCGCATTGTTGGATGATTACAAATACAATGATTACTTTTAATACCATCAAAAGTCCTCCCCCAAATCCAACAAAAATGGCAGGAGCAATAGCGAGAAAAGGGCCAAGAAAAGGAATTGTCGTAAAAATAAAAGCAATGATAGCAAGAAGAACGGGATAGTCTAAGCCAATAATCAAATAACCTATAAATAAAAGAACTCCTAAGGTTGAAGAAACCAAAAGAACTCCTCTGATATAGTTTGAGAAGGTTTCATCTATGTTTCGCAATACTCTTTTTGCTTCATGGTGATAATCTTGGGGGATATAACGAAGAAATTCAGAAAAAAAATCGCGATCGTCTTTTAAGAGATAAAAAACAATAAAAGGAATGACAGCAAGAATGGTAGCAACTCTTGCGATATAGCTGAGAAAGTCAATAAAATTTTTACTTAAAGCTGTTGTAAATTCTTGAAAAAACCCAAAAAGAATCTTTAAAAACTCATCGCCCCAATTGATTCGAAACATGTCGAATAGAAAGAAATTTGACTGCGTTCGCGCTTTTTTTAGTGTATCAGCAGAAGTGTTTGCCAACGCTGTAATTTGATCTGCCAATACAGGGCTGAGGTATGTCACAAATAATGCAAGCAAAATACCGATAATCAAATAAATAAAGATAATACTTATGTAACGAGGAATGTGCCATTCCTCTAAACGAATTACAATCGGGCGCAATAAATAATAGAATAGCAAAGAAATTAAGATAGGAAGAAATAAAACTAAAATAAAATCAAAAAAAGGAGAAAAAAAACCGAGAGTCTCGTAAAAAAGAAAAATAATTCCAAGAACTAAAAGGATGGCGCATCCATATTTATAAAACTTTTGACGCCACCACAGAGTAGAAGAAGAAATAATAAAACCCTTAGAGTGTATACCGAAGTGGTCTCAAAATTTGGATTTTTGGCTGCGCCAAAGCCCCGGGATTAAAAGATAAAAAACGGTCCAATATTATAATATTGGGCCTTTTTTTATCTTTTAATCGCGGGAGCTTTCGCGTTGCCAGAAACCAAATTTTGAAATCACTTCGATATATTTTCAAAACGGCGCCGACTTCCGCGAAAAATTCCCTTTGCCTCAACTTTTAATGCCGAATCTAGAGCATGCATAGTTTTTACCCCCATTTCGACATGTTTCTTTGTAAACGTTTGAAAAACGGTTTCAGAGCTTTTTTTTGTTTTAATTCCATCTTCATCGAGCGGCAAGTCAGAAATTAAAAGCAAGGCTCCTACTGGGAGCTTATGGCTATAGCCAGCAATAAACAAGGTGGCACACTCCATTTCAATAGATTGTGGCCTTGTCGCCTTTAAACGAGCTTTAAAATCGTGATCAAACTCCCAAAAACGTTTATTGGTCGTATGAGTAATTCCTACATGATATGTCGCTTGTTCCTCATCTAATACGTTTGTCGTTATTTTTTGAACAAGAAAATTTGCCATAGAAGGTACTTCGGATGGAAAATAAAAATCGGATGTTCCTT
This sequence comes from Chlamydiota bacterium, assembly GCA_013286075.1. The sequence goes on along the minus strand of JABDGJ010000002.1, from coordinate 74,380 downwards.
CTCCTCGAATACTCGCAATGGGAACAAAAAAATCACCGACGCAATAATGCTTTCGAAGCCCTCCACACATTCCTAACAACACACAAGCTCGAATGGGAAGAAATGCACATAAATCGACAACGAGAGCCGCGGCTGGTGATCCAATTTTAAAATCGAGAATTGAAATATTTTCCGCAGGAGAATGGGCAACTTTAAATGTAGATCCTTCAATGACTTCCACTTTTCTTGTTTCAGCAAAATAATGAACATATCGAGAGAAATTCGTAAGCAAAATATAGGGTTGAAAATCGGCAATTGGGGACCCAGAGTATCTTTCCAAAGTGTCATGAGCAATTTTTTCTTGCAAAACATTTTCTTTGGAAAGAGCTTGGGGAAGTATATTTGTTGGTGATTCCATGCTTTAGAAATAACAAGATCGAAATTACTGGGCAATAGAAAATTCCATAGACTTTTGACCTTTTTTCCTCTATAGTTAAAAGTTTTAATCATGGAGATTATATGAGTTCACAAGTCAGCACAAATGAAATTCGAGGTGGTTACAAAGTAGAAGTGGAAGGCCAACCTTATACTGTCATCAGTAATGAATTTGTTAAACCCGGAAAAGGACAATCCTTTAATCGAATCAAATTAAGACACTTACTCTCTGGACGCACCATTGAAAAGACATTCAAATCAGGAGACAAACTTGATGTAGCAGATGTCTCTGAATCTTCTATGAGACTATTATACAAAGAGTCAGACGGGGCTGTTTTTATGGATGAAAAAACATATGAACAGATGAAAGTAATGTGGGAAAATATTGGGGATAATAAACAATGGCTGCTCGATGATCACCTTTATGATATTATTTTTTACAAGGGTTCCCCTGTAAGCATTGAACCACCTATATTTATGGAAATGACCGTAAAAGAGACTTCTCCAGGAGCAAGAGGCGATACTGCCTCAGGAAGAGTATTGAAGCCTGCCATTGTCGAAAGTGGAGCTGAAGTAAAAATTCCCATTTTTGTAGAAGAAGGGGAAACAATTAAAGTGGACACGCGAAATGGAGAATATGTCTCTCGAGTTACACCAAAATAATCTCAAAATAGCCATTCTCAAAGATCGCGCCGCAATGTTGAAAAAATCGCGCGATTATTTTTATGAACAAGGAATCATTGAAGTTGACTGTCCTATTATAAGTCGGTTTGCTTCTATTGATGCGCATATAGATCTCATTCCCGTGCTCTATGAAAATAGAGAAAAGAGATACCTCCATTCCTCCCCAGAATTTGGAATGAAAAAGTTGCTTTCTGAAGGCATGGGCGATATTTTTCAACTTTCTCATGTATTTCGAGATGAAGAATATGGCTCTCTTCACAACCCAGAATTCATGATGGCTGAATGGTATCGATTAGGATTTACTTTGCCTCAAATGATCGAAGATACTGCTAGATTCATCCAATTGTTTTTAGGCAATATTCCTTATCAAGTCATTCACTACCGCAATATTTTTCAGCAGGTAACGCAAATCGATTACGTTCAAGCTTCAAAAGAAGAACTCCTCTCGTATATTGAAGAACAGAATATTCCCTGTCACAAAACAACTATAGAAGGAGATAAAGATTCATTATTACATCTTATCTTGGCTTTTAAAATTGAACCACTATTAGGGCAAGGAATTCTTTCTGTTCTTGGGTATTACCCGGCTAGCCAGTCGGCTTTAGCCCGTAAGGAATGGATAGGCGATGAAGAAGTCGCCGAACGATTTGAATTTTATTTTCAAGGGATCGAATTAGCGAATGGATACCATGAATTGACCGATGTGCAAGAACAGCGTCTTCGATTCGACAATTCTAATCTTCAAAGAGAATCACAAGGGAAAGAAAAACTCCCCATTGATGAAAATTTTCTCCTCGCTCTTGAAAAAGGATTGCCTGACTGTTGTGGCGTAGCTGTGGGAATTGACCGTCTCATGATGCTGCGACACCACAAAAAAAACATCGGAACAATTCTTCCCTTTGCTTGGGACATTGCATAGCGAGAGCAGCCTCACTCAAGACTGTGTTGACAAACCTCTTATATTTCTGTTTCATTGGTAATTTGCTGAGAGGTTGGTTCTTCTTCTATAGTTGAGAGAACAGGCTCGAATCTTTCTAGTTTATAACCCTCTCTTTTGACATGAGAATGAGGAATAAATCCTTCTTCTTCAGTCTTTTTGATCCATTGAGGAGGAGAAGGATCTGAACAATCCAAAATCATTTCTTTTTCATTTATGAAATCTTGTTTTCTTCCGAGATCAGTCTTTTTGATCCATTGAGGAGAAGAAGGATCTGAACAATCCAAAATCATTTCTTTTTCGTTTATGAAATCTTGTTTTCTTCCGAGAATAGTTCCTACCAGAGAGGAAATTTTTTCTGGGATTGATCGTTGTTTCTTTTCTTTTTCTTTGAGATTAAAATTTTCAACAACCTTGACCAATTTATCCACTTTTTTGCTACTTAATTGTAATGAAGGGGTCCCGGCAATTGCGAATTGGAAATTAGGATATTGATTACCACTTTGACATACCCATAGAAAATAGTTGGATTCAATAGAAAAAAAACGGGGACCATCCGCAATAATCAACGAAGGCTCCCATCTAAGGGTCTGAAGAACTTTATGTTGAGCAAACTCCTCTGCATTAAACGCTGTAAAGAAATGAGATCTTGCGCATACAATCACTTTTTTCTCTTTTTTTATCGCTCTTGTGATAGCCCATACTAAGTGTTCTTGTCTTGTCAACATGAAACGTTTTTCTTTCTTTTTTTTATATGAGAAAATTTTTTTCTCTATTTCTTTTATCCGCTCGGATAACCATATTTTTATCTGTCCGTTATCTTGTTTTGCAAGAGATGATAATTCGTTGAGTTGCGTTTCTTTATCTTGATTATTAGCCCATTTCTCTAAAAACCAACTTACATCCGGATTTGATCTGATTTTTTCCATATCTCCTTGGAGAATCACCTCAGATACTCGATCCAGAAAAAGGTAGATTTTACGCATTTTTTCTTCTTGGTTTTCCCGAGACTTACAAAATCCAAGGGAATCCCATCCTTCTATTTGGTCCTCTTTGTGTCCCAAACCCGTAACAGGCATATAAAGAGGTACATCATCTACTAATATTAATGCCTTCTTTGAAATTGTATGGATCATTTGCCAAAATGAAGGATTTCCTGCCTCTTGATCTGCTTTAAACGGCAAAAAGAAGACTTTCACCTTTTGAAAAATATCTTTTTCTCTTCCTGTCACATTGGTGTAGAAATAATAACTTTTCAATATATCGATGTTATTCATATCTCATATACCTTTAGAGGGTGTTGACAAATCATCCGATCGAGGTTTGTGAATACCCTTTTTAGAGACTGTTTCTTGGTTATACCCATTTCTGAACAATGGGGAAACGCCTTCCAATGGAAAAGGACTTTTCCGATACTCTCAAAACGGGAGGAGCTTGCCTCCGTTTGAATTCGTTGTTGTGTATTCGTTCGATAAGTTCGTTGACTAATCCAAGAGGGTAGTCATATTTTTTAGCAATCCATTGAGGTGATCGATGCCCTTCGATGTAGGCCGCTACTATCTGGTCAATAATAGAATAATCGGGCAAGGAATCGCTGTCTTTTTGATTAGGGCGCAGTTCGGCAGAAGGAGCTCGCTGTATCGCGTAAAGGGGAATAATTTCCCGATTTCGGTTAATCCAATCGGCTAAAGCATATACCTGTTGTTTTGTTACATCGCCTAGCAATGCTAACCCACCACAAAGGTCGCCATACAAAGTAGTATAGCCAAGGGCTAATTCACTTTTATTTCCGGTACTAACCACTATATATCCCATTTTGTTGGCAAAAGCCATCAAAATTGTTCCACGAATGCGCGATTGAAGATTCTCCTCGGTCACATCTGTTTCTTTTCCCCTAAAAAAAGGGAGAAGAGAAGAAAGATAACTGTCAAAAATAGGTTCGATGGGAATTTCTTGTAAATCAATGCCGAGCCGATTTGCCAAAAGAGTGGCATCGCGGATACTTTCCGGGGAGGAATAGCGGGAAGGCATAGCAATTCCCAAGACCTGGTCGGGGCCCAAAGCCTCTGCCATAATGGAGGCTGCCACGGAAGAATCTATCCCACCGGAGAGGCCCAAGCACCCTTTCTGAAATCCCAATTTGTGAAAATAATCGCGTACCCCAATGACAAGCGCTTGATAGAGATCCTCTATTTGGTTTCGTTTGACCGTAATTGTTGGCGCCTCTTGTGAAAGATCGATGGTCATCTCCTCTTCACAAAATGATTTTGCTCGCTTCTTCAATCCAGTGCTATCGACATACAAACTGTTTCCATCAAACAGGAGACTGTCATTTCCTCCTACTTGATTGCATAAAATGACAGGGCATTCTAAGAATTGAGCTGCATGAAGACAGATTTGCATCCGTTTTTCAAACTTCTGCAAGCTATAAGGAGAGGCCGAAATATTGATAACGAGAGTAGGGTGCTTCTCTTTTAACTGTTGGAGAGGATCTTGTTTATATAGGGTTGATTCAAGTAGTCCACTGTGTTGCCAGATATCTTCGCAAATAGTGATTCCTACTCTATATTGGTGGATATCCCACACTTTGGGCTCTAAACCCGGTTCAAAATAGCGTCTTTCATCAAAAACATCATAAGTGGGCAATAAAATTTTATCTGCAAAATCCATGATTTTCTGATTCTGAATCCATGCAGCACTATTTAAAAACCCCTTTTCTCTTCGATAAGGATTGTACCGAGGAAGACCGAGAATAACGGCAATCTCTTTGGAAGCTTCTGCTATTTGATCAAGATAAAATGCTACCGCCTCCATAAAATGAGGCAAAAGGATAAAGTCTTCTGGAGGGTAACCTGTAAGAGCAAGTTCAGGAAAAATAATGAGATCAAACCCATGGTGCTTTGCACCACTGATTTTTTCGATCATTTTTTTGGCATTGCCTTGAAGATCGCCAATCGTTGTATTGATTTGAGCAACAGAAATTTTCATGTCTAAGAGACTGTCTCTGAATTAAGATTCTGTCGATTTTCGGATTATTTTGAGCCGATTTTCGACTTTAAATGTTAGGGGTAATATCGACATAGTATATTACCCCTAACATTTTAATCGAAAAGCGGCCAAAATAACCTCGAAAATCGTCCAATCCTTAATTCAGAGACAGTCTCTAACTACCAAAGTCATCTAAAACGATATTTTCTCTTGGTACTCCATAGTCATCCAGGAGCTTAAGAATGCTTTTGTTGTGCATAGGAGGACCGCATACAAAAAAAAGACATTCTTCTGGGTATTCCATTTTTTTTAATTGCCCTTCTTCAAAAGCTTTAAAGAGAAAATTGGTTTTGATCGGATCTTTTGCTGGCCACCCCTTCTCTATATCTTCGGGAAGAGGTTCTGAAAGAACAAGTCGATAACTAAAGTTAGAAAACTTCTTTTCTAGGTCTTCGTATTCATTTTGATAAATATTTTCTCTTAGAGAGCGGGCGCCATACCAAAGAGTCACTTTCCTTTGCGTATTCTCGGTGTAAAACAGATGAAGAATGTGGCTTCTCCCAAAAGAAGAACCAGCTCCTCCGATGAGAAATACCAATTCCCGATTGTCGTTGACCATGTATGACTCACCGTAAGGGCCACTCAAACGGATGTTATCACCAGGTTTAAGAGAAAACGTGTAACTAGAGCAAATACCCCACGGAATACTTTCCTTCAATTGTCCATTTTCAAAAGGAGGAGATGCAATTCGGATATTGAATAGGAGTTTTCTTTTTTCAGCGGGGTAAGAAGCCATTGAATAGGCCCGAATTACTTCGTATGGAGGGGAAGGAAGTGATGTAAAATCCAATTGCTGGTTGAAAAGTCCATATTTTTCCCAGTCGGCATAGTATTTTTTCTCCATTGTTTTTTTCCATTCATCGGTATTTGTCGAAAAGGGAGGAACATGCACCTGTAAATAACCTCCCGACCGATAAGGAACTTCTTGCCCTTCTGGAATTTCTACAACTAATTCTTTGATAAATGTCGCTACATTCTCATTGCTCTTGATCGTACCTATCCATTCTTTTACTCCAAGGGCATGTTCATCTACTTCTACATGTAAATCATTTTTCACTTTTGATTGGCATGAGAGACGCCACCCTTCTTTGAGCTGTTTTTTTGAAAAAGTATCTGCATCAGTCTGCAATGGAATGCTAGCACCCTCGATAATTTTGACCTTGCACTGCTTACAAGTCGCCTTGCCTCCACATGGACATGGAATAGGGATGCCATGGGAGGTTAAGGCAGTTAAAAGAGTTTGACCGGCTTGTGTGTGGATCGTAAGAGAATCATCTTCGTTCACTTTGATTGTACATGCTTCTGCGCTAATAAATTTATTGCGAGTCAGAAGGATAAGTACCGTTAAACCGACCCCAATCGCGACAAAAGCCCCAATCGCATACAAACTGAGCAAAAGATCTATTGTGGTACCCATAGAACCTCATTTTTGTCTAAGAGGGTGTTTTGTAATTCTAAAGGGTTATATTTCATTTGTTTGTAGACTTTTTAGTAAATATCTACCACAGAGCCTACAGAGATCGAGAGGAGTTTTAAAATTTCTCTCTGTGATCTCTGTGGGCTCTGTGGTAGATATTGTTCTTGTCATGCAGAACTCTAGCAATTTTTCGATACAAAGCGAATTTTAGAAGAAGCAAGGCTATTATAATTACAAAAACACCCTCTTAAGAGGAGTTATCGCATCATGGGCTATATTAAATCAATATGACCCATGAAGTCTATTTGCTAAGCAAGGGAAAATCAGGAAAGCGAGACTCTTCATATATCCTTACAAAAGAATCGCCAGATGAGCAAAAAAGACTTTCCAATTGATTTCGCACATTGGAGCGAGAATCGTTATGGTTAGATAAAGTAATCCCCCCATTTTCTTGAAAAAAACGAATCACAAAGGGGTCAAAATAATCAAAATCAGCATTTTGTAAACAAGAAACCAAAGCAGTGGAAAAAGACTGGTCTTCTGTGTATTCTGTCATCCTGTCCTGCACATCCTTAATTGCAAAAGCGATCAACTTGTTTTTACAGCTCTCAAATTTTTGAACACAATCGCTTCGTTTGTTCTCGTAGTAATGCTGAAGATTTTTTATTCTATCATCTTCATTGCACTGTATGTTTTGACCTAACAATCCATTATCAATGACAATAATATAGATCCGCAAAGCAGTGTCGCTCGCCAAATAAGAAATTTGTCTTATATACTTAGATAAGGGAAACATTCGAAGGCGGAAATCGGTTTTATACCCTTCCATACTGTATTGATTTGGTTTCATACGGACCATATAGTATTTTTTCACGACACTCATGAATATGTTATCAATCTTTACATTCATTTCTGGAAAAAACAGAGGAAGAATACAAATATTGCCTATAGAAATTTTTCCTATATCGAGGAGACACATCCTTAAAAATGCCTTACTCCCCGCCCCTATAATTGTTGCGGGAAAAAATAAACATAGATAGAGCGCTGTAGAGGCAAGCCCGACAATTTTTTCCATGGCATACAACGGCAAACATTCCTGTTCTATTTGTATTTTAGCTACTAAAGCTTTCTGGAAAATCTCCAAAGAGGTTTGAGCCAGTTTTTCTTGGCATAACACCCAATCTGTTGCCAGCTGTCGGATCTCTATTTCAGAAAACTTGTGACTATCTTCTTTTTTGTTCCTGTTGCAAATATACTGTTGCAGGGGCGATTTTTTTTCCTTATCAATTGATTTGATCAATTCTTTAATTTTATCACAGGCGTGTTGTATTTTTTCTCCCTGCATCTCATTCCCATATTTAATAAACCAGTCCTTAGGCGGAATCGCTTGTTGTCCTAATGCATTATAATACAACTGAACGAGCTGTTTTTGGAAATCTTTCTCTTGTATGCACATATTCCACAGTGCAAGGGTTGATGGAGGTTCAATAGGAATTCCATACAGTATAAGCTGACTATTGAGCTTTGATAAGCTTGCACAATTTTGCAAAGAATTTAAAAATTGTGTTACCCCCTTGCGCAGTTTCTCATTCGGCTGCTGGGATTTTGCATTAACAGACTGAGAACAGGGTGGTTGCAATCGGTTAAGCCATTCCCGCTGAATAATAGAAACATTGAATAAGCGATATAATTCTCGAATATTTTTTACACCGTATCCACAAGACTTCGCTAACTTCTGAGCTAAGGAGAAGAAAAAGATTTTTTCTAGTATGAGAGCCATTATTTCAAAAGAAATTTTTTCTACTTTTGATTGCCATGTGATCATTCGATAGTAATTGGATAGAGCAGTGTGAATATGGAAGATTTGCGATGCGATTTTTTCTCGTCCCTCATTTTCAAGACTGTTTTGCAGCCTTGTTTCGAGCAATGAGAGATCTTTCTTATACTGATTGAGTTTCAAAATGGTCAGAACATTATATCCAATATGAATAAGCGGGCTCACCCATGAAACAGCTCTTTCCCCTATTTTTAAATAGGGAACAAAAACTGTCTGATAGGTTTCTGAGAAAAAATAAGCTGAAAAATTAATTTGATTGTCTTGACTGATTTTAAAAAACTCAAGTCTGAATAAAATATCACCCAGCAATTTTTTGTCTTTTTTTGTATCTTTTTGCCATCTGCTAAAGCTTTGGTATAGATCATCTATTTCTTTTTCTATTGTACTCAAATTTTCTTGATGAACTACCCGCTTATTCGAAGAGAATTCACCATACAAAGGCTTATCATCTCTCTTGGAGAGAGGCAAATCTTTGTCTTCCGATTGACAAGAAAGAGGAATAAACTTTTCGCACAAAGGTCTGATAGAAAGAGAATCCATAGAAGTGTAAAACTATTCTTAGAGAGAGAGAATTTTAACAAATATCTTAAAAAAGAGCAAAGAGGAATAAGAGACACACAAAAAAGAAAATTTTAAGTTGACATTTTTTTATGGAATAGGAAAAAAACCCTAGAAATATAAAACTATTTTTAGATAGAAATAATTTTAACAAATATCTTAAAAAGAGCAAAGAGGAGTAAGAGATAGACAAAAAAAAGAAAAAATTTTAAATTGATCTTTTTTTTATGGAAAAGGAGAAAATAATGATTTCTCTTCGTCAATCTTTCCTTTACCTATTATTTGCCTTCCACCCAATCGTAGGAATTTTTGCTAACCTACTCTCACCTGATAGGGGGACTATTATTGTTTCTTATCAGATGCACCCTAACGAAGATACGATTCACCGACTGGACCGAATCCGTTTTTGGTTAATCAATGAACAAGAAGAAAGAACATTATACCCAAAAAAAGATGAGTTTGTTTCCAATAATCAATCTCATAACGAAAGAACCGTGGTCATTTCCCATCTTCCCGCTGGAAATTATCGGATTGAATTTCTTGTGCCAAATGCAGATAATTTTTTTGAAAAAATTCCCTCTCGCTCAATCATCCTCACAAAGGGTGAAGTGAGCAAAATTGAACAGATGATTCATGCTGTGCGTCGCTTGTAGAGTCTACGATTCATTCGGTGGATTTTTTTTTAGACATTGATCGACTACCTGACCTTCATGAATACATTGAATCAGTTGGGCTTCAGGAAAAAGAGTGACGAGAATAAAATGGCGGAGAGAAGAATGCTTTTCAATATAAAATCTTTTGAGAAGAGGAAGTTTTCTAGCGCGACTTATACCCCAACAACCATCCCCTATATACAAAACCCCTCTTGGATCAATTCGATTTTTCAGTAAACAATAGGTTCGCTTATAGGTATGGTCGTGATTTTCAAATACGGTTTGGATACCAAATTGTTCAAAAAGAGGAACCCAGAATTGTCGAATGGCTTTGCTGATTTCGTTGTTAAAACTCCGTACAGACGGGTAGGCAGGAACGTGATAAATTGCAATCTTGTGAGAAACTTGCGCTCGATTTTGCAATGTGTTTTTCAGCCATTTAGATTGATCGCCACTGATGGGATGAGCATGTCCAGAATCTAAAATCCATATAGACAGAAAATCATTGAAGTCGAGTACATTATAAATTTGTGCGCCTGGCATAGGAAACAATGCGCTAAATACTTTTGCCTGTTCTGGAGTTTGTTGGTATTGTTTGACTAGATCATGGTTCCCTATGGCCGATAGAGTAGGAATCCTATTTCCTTCAGGAGTGATCATTGTCTCATGCCAGATCTTTATCCATTCCAACCAACGTTCCGTATCCTCAAAGGCAAAAAAACGAGAAGTGACTGCATATGCTATATCTCCTCCTAATAAAGCAAATAATGGATTCTTGCTCGCTGCTTCACTGCATGTTTTTATTAGTGTTTCGGAATCATCATGATAGAGATCTCCTCCGACGACGAATTGAATTTCTTTAGAAAGAGTAGCGGGTGCAGTAAGAAATTGATTTTCCGGACTTTCCAAACCAAGCTTGAAAGAATATTGGGTCGAAGGAAGTAATCCCTCCAACTGGACAGAATGAAGTAAGTATTGCTCCATTTTGGGAAATGGATGGGCGATTCCTCTTGCTTCTTCCCAATTTTTCTCCTTTTTTCTCTCTCTGTAATAAATGATAGTCTCTTTTCTTTCCGTAGGACTAATCCATTGAATAGTCATTGTTGTGGAGGGACTTTTCTGCCAAGTTAAATAAACAGTTTCTTCGGAAAGACTTGCCGATTGGAGTGGAAAGAGAAATAGCAGTAGATAACAAACAAGTAAGAAATACCAGCGATGCATCATTATAGAAATATGCTCTCAAAATTTATCAGAAAATCTGCACAAAAATAACTCATTTTTCCAATCAAAGCGAATTTCGAAAGATCTATTATAGAGATTTTAATGCCTCGGTCGTCAATACTTCCAATATCCGATTGCTTCGATTGATAAACTCATGCATTGCACTAGGATCCATTTCTTTTTGGGAAAGTAAGGCAAGTTCATAGACCTCATGGATGAGATCTTTTGCTACGTCCGGACGCTTAGCATCCAATTTTCGGATCGATTCGATTAAAGAATTATTTGTGTTTACAACAAAAATTCGTTTTCCAAACTGAGAAGCTTGGGCCCGCTCTTCCGGACTTAATCGCATAAAATAGTCTCTCATCCGTCTTTGTTTTTCATCGATCATCACAAATCCTGGCAGAGCATTTGTAGCAAGACTTTTTGCCTCTACTTGGACATCGCATTCTGTCAGTTTTGATTGTACAAATTCTGCCAGTCTCACTGCTTCTGTTTTTCCTTCAAGATCGAGCACTACTTTTTCTCGACTTTTGTCCAATATATTTTCATCTTCTGCATCAATTCGCTGGAAAGTACTAGGTCTTAATTTGTCTTCTAAATAATGCATCAGATAAGAATCTAAAGGAGCATTTGCGCATAAAATTTCTATTCCCTGCTCTCGATAAACCTGTAACACATGTCTTGCATGCTTTTCATCAACGGTATAAAAAATTTTATCCCTGGTTTTTTCTCGATTTCTTTCTAAATATTCTTGGATCGTCGTCCAATTTTGTTCAGTATCTTTCCAGAGAAGAAAGTCTTTTGCTTTTTCGTACAATTTGTCGTCCTCTAAAATCCCTAGCTTTACCACGACAGAAACGTCATTCCAGACTTGTAAAAACCTGTCTCTGTCTGTTCTATATAAAGTCGATAAGCTATCAGTCACTTTTTTCGAAATATGGCTTCCTAGCTGACGAACGGTTCGGTCTGTCTGCAAATAGCTTCGAGAAACGTTCAAAGGAATATCGGGGCTATCAATGACTCCTTTGAGCATCATTAAGTAATGTGGAATAATGTCTTTGCAATTTTCCGAAACGAATACGCGATTACAATACAAACTAATGCTACTCTTATTAGGATCGAAATCTTTCCTGATTTTCGGAAAATATAGCACTCCCTTTAATGTAAAAGGATAATCGACATGCAGATGAAGCCAGAAGAGAGGGTCCTCTTCCATTGGGTATAAATAATGGTAGAAATCTAAATAGTCTTGCCGAACGCATTCTGACGAATGCTTCACCCATAAAGGAGCTTTCTCATTGATTCGCTTCCCATTGAAATAAATGGGATACGGGAGAAAAGAACAATATTGAGACAGAATTTTTTGAATATAAGAAGAATCTAGACATTCTTCATGATCTTTGCCAATAAATAGCGCAACTTCTGTACCTCTTGAGGCGCGAGTCCCCAGGCCAATTTCGTATTCTGAAGAACCATCACAACGCCAAAATACGGGTGTAGCATCTTTCTTATAAGAAAGAGTATTTATCTCCACATAGTCAGCCACCATATAAGCAGAGTAAAATCCGAGCCCAAAATGGCCAATCATTTGGTCTTGGTCGCTCGACGAAGAACGGTATTTACCAAGGAATTCTTCGGCACCTGAGAAGGCAATTTGCGCTATATATTTTTTTACCTCTTCTGCATCCATTCCAATTCCATTATCGATAAATAGCAATTTTTTTTGCTCTTTATGGATTTCCACATCAATGCGAAATTCATCATCTTTTGCTTCGATTTCTCCTTGATCCCTGAGAATTTTTACTTTTTGAATAGCGTCACAAGCATTTGAGACTAATTCTCGTACAAAAATGTCTCGATCAGAATAAAGCCACTTTTTGATAATGGGGAGAATATTTTCGCTATGAATTTCTAAAGATTTTTTTTCCATATACATTCCTATTTATCTAAGAATTATCGCTTGATAGCGATACAAGAAATTTCTATTAATGCATCTAATGGGAGACGGGCTACTTCGATGGTTTGGCGAGCAGGTGGTACTGTTACTTGTTCAAATCGCTTTGCATATTCTTGGTTAACGATAGCAAAGTCTCGAAGGTCTTTGACAAAAACATCGCAACGGATGACATCTTGAAAAGAACAGTCTCCTGCCTGCAGAACGGCAAGGAGGTTATCTAACACCTGATTCACCTGTTTTTTGATATCAGATTCTATGAGTTGTCCAGTTTTTGGATCGATGGGAAGTTGGCCTGAAATAAAGACAAAAGGAAAGTAACTCACACCTTGCGAATAAGGACCTATCGCCTGCGGTGCGGAAGTTGTCTCAATTTGTTTTGCCTTCATGTTTTTATCACTCGCCTTTGGATGATGAAACTTCTTCAGAAGAAGATTCCGCACTTTCAGGCAAGATATCGGTGATTGCAGCCTTATAAAATTCCAATTTTGCTCCATCGAACATTCTTACAATCACTGTATTTTCCCCTACGCGGACTACAGTGCCAATAATTCCCATTGCAGCCACTCGATCCCCTTTTTTCAATGCATTTCGTTGCGTTTCAAGAGATTTGCGTCTTTTTTGTTCTGGACGCCATAAAATGACATAAAAAAATAGAAATGCAATGGCGATCATCATCATTGTTTGCAAAAAACTTTGATCTGAAGGAGGTGCATCTACCTCATTTTCTCCCAATAGCCTCTGGGTATACATCAAAAACAAACAAAATAAAGAAAAGATTTTCATGAAACCTCAATTGTAGAATGAAGTTCTAGGATGCCCAAATTTTGAGAAGAAATCAATAGTTTTGTCTTTCCAAGACAACAATATTCTCGACATGAATTGTATGAGGGAATTGGTCCACCGGTTGTAATGCAGATATTTGATACCCTCCTTCTATCAAAACTTGAATATTTTGCGCCTGTGTTGCTGGATTACAAGAAATATATACAATTGTTGGTGATTTAATATTGAGCAGATGGGCAAGAGCTTGAGGTGCCAATCCAGCCCTCGGAGGATCGACAAAGACGACATCAGGAGTTCCTTCTTCTTTGAGAACATGTGGTAATACTTCCTCGACATTTCCTGTTCGAATGACAAAATTATCAATATGATTGCTATGGGCATTTTCTTTTGCGTCCAAAGCCGCTTGTAAATTACATTCTATACCAACGACCTTTTTAACACTTTTTGCAAGACATATTCCAATAGTCCCAGTTCCACAATACAAATCGTAGACGATTGCATTCGAAGAAATATTGGCCAAAGCAGCTGCTTGGGAATACAATTTTTCCGCTTGCCCTGTATTGGGTTGAAAAAAAGCCGTTGGACTGATTTTAAACTCGAAAGAATCTTTTTCCTCTTGTGTTCCCGTTCGTAGAATTTCCCGAATCCAAGCTGGGCCAAATAAATGCATTTCAAAAAATTCTGTTTTCTTCCCTTTGGCGATTTGTTGAATTCGAAGAAAAATGGATAAAGCAGAACCTGGAAAAGAGGGTGTTATAGTCTTTTGCAAAACTTCTACAAGCTCTCGTAGTTGCATGGAGCGCAACGCATATTTTGGATTGCCAGACACTGTGAGCACGATCATCCGATCCCCCGTCTTTTGACCCTCTCGAAGAGTCAATGTACGCAATGTCCCCTGATCGTGTGTTGCCTGGTAAGCTAATAAATCCGAAGCTAGCCACCAGTTTCTCACAGCTGCGACCGCATCATTCATCCACGGATTCATCAAATGACACTCGCTCAGTTGAAAAACACGACCTCGCGAATCGTACATAATTAATCCAAGGTATTTTTTCCCCTGTTTGTCACTTGAAAAAGTCAATTCCATCTTATTTCGGTATTGCCAAGGAGAGTCACAAGCAATGATCGAATAAACGCGAGACTTCTCACACAGAAAAGGACGAAATAAGTCTTGAATCCAGATTTCCTTTTGCTGAATCTGCTTTTGGTAAGGAATATGTTGCCAGATACATCCGCCACAGGTTTCAAAATGCTTGCAACGAGGAACCACACGGTCAGTAGAAAGTGCCACCCACTCTACTACAGTACCTTGCAAAGCACCCTTTTTTTTCCCTTTTCTTATGTGGACAAAACCGTCATCTCCTGGAATGGAAAAAGGGACTTCAACAAAAAAAGCATTCTCTTCTTCTGTAATCCATTTTCCTTTGCCTGATCCACTTTTTGAAAGCTCATCGATTGTGAGGCGAACGCAATGGTATTGTAAAGACATTAGAGCTCTTTTAAAATAAAGAAAGGGGCCTTAAAGACCCCCTAGAATGAAAAATTAACGTGATCTATGATGAGGAATTTTTGCAGTCGCCCTTTTAACGGAAAAATGGCTACCCCTTCTTGCCTGTGCTTGTTTTGTTTTTGCTTTTGCTGTTACTTTAGCTTTTGGTGATTTTGATTTAGAAGTTGTAGGCGCTTTTGATTTAGAAGTTGTAGGTGCTTTTGATTTATGGGAGGCACTTTTTTTGGTTGCTGCAGACTTTACAGACTTTTTTGGTCCATTTGTTTTCTTTTCTGTAGCAATGGATTCTTTTCGAAAGAGCTTAGCTAATTTTTCTAATTTCACAGTTCCTGTTCTTACTCGCTGAGAAGCTGCTTTATTTCCCTCTTCAGATTTTTCGATATCAGAAGTAATATTACTTAACAGTTCCTTTAAGTGTTTATACGTTTCTTTAATTGACATAACCTAAAAGTCCTCCTTCAGGATGGTTTAAACACGCATATATGAATAATGACTTTGCAGATAGTTTGCAACAACTATTTCCATAAACATACCCCGAAGTCGTCTCACATTATCCAGAAGTTGGAAACATAAACGTTTGCGCATTCTATTACCCATAAGTGAAAAAGCGGCCCCAGGTATACTTGACATTGATTAAAACACGAAGGAGTGAAGACTCAAAAATACAAAGCGATTGAACAACACGCAGCCAATCGAATTTTGAAAACACTCTCTAATAGCAGTATGCAAAGATTCATACTTGTTCGATGGGTATTATAATTCAGTAATATCCTCTATTTGTGCAAGAACGCGTTTTGGTATTTCATCTTTCGATATCTCCTCAAATTCTTCTTCAAAAGAAATATCTGACTTTGTTATTCCTTGTTCTTTTTCCTGACCTATTGGCTCTACACAATCTTCAGGAGCCAAAAATTGCCATTCATCATCTTCCGTACTATTATAGTTTTCTATGCCCAACATATAAAGCAAAAGATGAAAAAATCGATCTTCGATTTTTTCGGCAGACAAAGTGACTATTTTCTTGATGAATATTTCTTCCAATTCTGAATCATACTCATTCTCGTCATCTAGAGTTCCTTGCAACGCATCTTGCAGTATTGTTTTTTGGTTAGGGCTCAAAAGAGGATTTGTTTCAAGTGCTTGTCTCATGTAGTTTGCAAAATACAATTTACCTTCATTTGCCATCACTTGTTTTAATTGATTTTGATAGGATTCATACATATTGCCTCTTATTTCTCGAAATATAGGGGAACCCCAATTACATAATTGTATAAATCCAAACGCTTCCCTCTCCAATTTTGAAAGAGGAACAAAACCTAAAGAAAAATAGGGTCGGTACATATCCATGACATGAGCTTCTCCAGCTAAAGAAGATGACAACACATTCATCACTTGTGTATAGACACCTTCCATAATCTGTCTTCTTTCTAATTCCAAAGCAAGTTGCAGACGGAATTCATAACATTCTTTTGGGTCAAGATAACTAAACAGAATTCCATTTAATATATCTTTTGAAGTGATTTTTAATTGAAGAGCGCAATATTCGCCTGCCATTCCTATTTTTAGTAATGCATCTTCCAGCTCAATTTGCTGATTTGGTTCTGTTAAAGTAAGTAAATGGGTCAAAATCTGAGAAAAATTATTCAATGCTTCGTGAAGATCCCTCATGGTTCCAGCAGGCTGTACATTCCCTTTTAAAACCTCTACCAAATATTCCATCTGTGATTTGAGTTTTCTTGCTAAATACTCCTCCTTAGAAATTTGAGTTTTTCTATTCAATTCATTGATATAAAAATTAAAGTTATCGATATAATCCATTTCACCTGGAAATTCCGATTTTAATAAGTCTATGAAACGATCATCATCAAGAAAAGATGATCTCAATATTGAATACTTATGAGACCAATCAATTTTCAGAAATAAATTCATGAATTGGGAATAATCAGAATTTTTCTTCAATTTTATTGTACAATCCACAGCTTTAGAACAATGAGCAGGATTGATGGAAAAATAGAACTCATTATCTTGCATGAGGATAGAGGCAATCCGTTCAAACGATGGATATTTGTCAAGAAAGAGTGGAGCCTCAATTTCTTTTAATGATGGACCCTCTAATCTAAATATTTTTTTTGCTGTTTTTTCTACATTCCTTTGACAGAACTTTGCAAATGTAGGACAAAAGTTCAATACATAAAGAACAGAGGTCATTTTCAAAAAAGGGTTTCCTCCCACAATATTAGAAATTGTACCCAGGACTGGCATTCTTTTTTCTATTTCTAAACTGACCTTTCTAGGAACCCACTTTTCTACTCGATGATAGGCAAAGGGAATTAGCGCAGCTCCAGCAAAATAAGGATTGATTCCTGCTACTACAAACGCAATATTGTGGGTCATCATTGCGATGTTCACCATTGTACCAGTACGCTTTACTAAAAAATCTGCAGTTATGAGAGAGGTCTTGCCTAATTCTTCTGGAAAAGATATGCCGGTTTTCGAAAGATATGCGTTTACAGCCTTGGCAATAGTTGAGTACTTTTCATGTTTAATAGCAGCTACAGTTGGACATGCGATTAAGCTGAAAGAAGAAAGTAGACGGAGGGTTGTAAGAGTTTCCTTTAAGGGGGACTGAGGAAGTTCTTTGTCTAGAATAGCCGCTTGACTAGAAAGGTAGAAAATCTGCTCTATCCGACAGATGGACTCTAGGGCGTAGTTTTTCCCTTGTGCAACTTCTGTCCCTTTATTGTTCGCTTGGCTATATCCCCAACCTAATCCTAAACCAACTGAAAAGTCAAGGCCCCTATTGATTCCCATAATGCTCTTATTCTGCTGTTTATAATGATCATACCGATCAATATAAAATATTCAAGAATAAAATTTACAAGACAAGGGAGGGTATTTGGGGATATACCAAATACAAGAAGTTGGCTATGCAACTCCTTGTATTAAGAGGGTGTTGAGAAACCTCTAAGAGACTTTTTTGCTGAAATTTTGATCAAGTACAAAAAGAGCCGCTTTGTCATCACCGATTAATTTAATCTGATCGAGATTGTCTTGCGCATTTTTTTCTTCTTCTACTTGTTCCATAATAAACCAATGTAAAAAGACATGTGTGGCATGATCTTTTTCTTTTACAGCCAGATCATATATGTGATAAATGAGTTGGGTTACTTTCCTTTCGTGTTCTAAAGACATTTCAAAAACTTCTTCAATCGATCGAAATTTCACAGGAGGTTTGTCAATTGCCGGAATTACTACCTGCAAATTTCTGTCGTTGATATAGTCATAAATTTTCATCCCATGTTCATTTTCTTCTTCTGCTTGCTTTTGAAACCACTTTTTAAAACCATCCAATGGAATGTTGTCAAAATAAGAAGCCATAGATAAATAAAGATGGGAAGAGTAAAACTCATGGCCGATTTGTTCATTCAAAAGTTTATAAATTTTTTCATTCATATAAGGATCCCTCGATTATTTTTTGGTAGTAGAGTTATTGTAGGAGATTTTGTAATTAGTTGCAACGTTCAATCAATCATTATGCAGAATAGGCAAAATGAGAACGACTATCCTCTAAGACCGGATATTTAATAGAATTGCATTTGCCACAGATACAATCTTATATAAAATTTGCGTCATTACCGCATGTACAATTTTCTTTATTAGATTCAGGATGGATAAGAAAAAAGATTTCTCATTCGATTGAGTGGGACAAAGAGGGGAAGGATAATACCTGCTGACATGAATCTCCGGAAGAGGAGGGCGTATTAAAAAACCGCGCCCACTCAAGGAGTTGTAATATTTTTGTAAGATGATTCCCGCATATTGAAAATCCTCGACAGAATTTGCAGAACAATCTCTTTGCCATTCATGTAAAAGCTGAAGAGGATTTCTATTTTTACTGTCCTTGGACTGCGTAAGCCCTAGCTTATGGATGGCATCCATTGTGCAAATAAAATCAATAAATTTGGGATGAAATGCGCAACAATTAGAAGCAACAGCCATATGAAGAACGGTGTAGCCCATATAACTATCTCCTCCAGAAACATTAGGATTTTTCAGCAATTGTGGACGGCAAAAAAAATGGATACGTAACACCTGCAAATAATAGCCTGTATCGGTACACTCTCTTATAAAACGAGACCCTTCTTTTTCATTGTAACAAGCTTCTACTTCCTTATTTATTTCTCGTAATAAATTTTCCCGTTGTGGGGTTAAGTTATTATAGATTGTTTTTGAAGTTAAACTAACATGATACACTACATAAAGTCTTTCCATTATTTGATGAGCTTGCTCCAAACGGAACCATTCATTTTTAAATCTTTTATAGGGGAATTGAATAAGAGGGTGCCTATTTTTTGGTATAGCGGCAAAGCAAGCTATGCTATCAAGAAGATCATGAACGGGAGGTCCTTCTAGAATTGAACTTAAAAAATACATAGACAGTTTAAGGACTATACTGTTTTTGTCCTTTGGTGGTTTTCTTGTTTTTAGAGGTTTAGAGGGTCTTTTGTAATTCTAAGGGAAAGCAAGATTAAGATCATGATCAAGATCGAGATTAAGTTCAATGCGTAATGTGAGTAAATCATCAGAAAGTTAATTTTTTCGGGCAGGGGCAAGGGCACGCACACGGGCACGAGAATCGGGCAGGGGCACGGGCACGAGAAAAGGTTATGGAAGAAGTCTAAAAAAAAGCCCTGAAAGATAGACTTTCAGGGCGAAAAAAAAGCTTGGCGATGACCTACTCTTCCACACTCTTGTGTGCAGTACCATCGGCGATAAAGGGCTTGACTTCTGAGTTCGGAATGGGTTCAGGTATTTCCCCTTCTCCAATATCACCAAGCAAAAATCTGTTAATTTACTCTTTCACTTTCAAAAAACAACGCTTGAGTTTCTTCTTCACTGCTTGATTGTAATTCGTGACCACATCTGTGCTGAAGGGAATGTCTTCTTCCTTCAGAAAAAAAGGTGGTCAAGCCTATGGACTGATTAGTATTGGTAAGCTTAACACATTGCTGTGCTTACACGTCCAACCTATCTACCACGTAGTCTACATGGTGTCTCATTGGGATACCTTATCTTGAGGGAGGCTTGGCGTTTATATGCTTTCAACGCTTATCCTTTCCAAACATAGCTACCCAGCTATGCCCTTGGCAGAACAACTGGCTCACCATTGGTTTGTCCACTCCGGTCCTCTCGTACTAGGAGCAGCTCCTCTCAAGTATCCTACGCCCACAAAAGATAGGGACCAAACTGTCTCACGACGTTTTGAACCCAACTCGCGTACCGCTTTAATTGGCGAACAGCCAAACCCTTGGGACCTTCTTCAGCCCCAGGATGCGATGAGTCGACATCGAGGTGCCAAACCGCCACGTCGATATGAACTCTTGGTGGCGATAAGCCTGTTATCCCCGGAGTACCTTTTATCCGTTGAGCGACGGCGATTCCACTTTCCACCGCCGGATCACTAAGCCCGACTTTCGTCTCTGTTCGACTTGCTGGTCTCACAGTTAACTTGCCTTATACCTTTACGCTCTTCTCGTGATTGCCAACCACGATGAGGCAAGCTTTGGACTCCTCCGTTACTTTTTAGGAGGATACCGCCCCAGCAAAACTGCCCGTCTGGCAATGTCCAACTTCCAGCTTCATGGAATGTTGTTAGATTCCCGACTTTTCAAGACCGGTATTTCAACGGTGACTCCACCCTACCTGACGATAGGGTTTCTTCGTCTCCCGGTTATTCTACTCATGAAAAGTCAAGAGCCAATACCAGAGTACAGTAAAGGTTCACGGGGTCTTTCCGTCTTATTGCGGGTAAACAGCATCTTCACTGCTACTACAATTTCACCGAGTCTCTTGTTGAGACAGTGCCCAGATCGTTATACCATTCGTGCAGGTCGGAACTTACCCGACAAGGAATTTCGCTACCTTAGGACCGTTATAGTTACGGCCGCCATTCACCAGGGCTTACATTCAATGCTTCGCCTTGCGGCTAACATCTCCTTTTGACCTTTTGGCATTGGGCAGGCATCACACCATATACTTCGACTTAGGCGTCTTCGCATAGTGCTGTGTTTTTGTTAAACAGTCGCCTGGGCCATTTCTCTGCGGCCACCTGATGCTTTAACCGCGAGGGTTATCACAACTAGTGGCTCCTCTTCTCCCGAAGTTACGAGGATAATTTGCCGAGTTCCTTAACAAGAGTTCTCTCGCGCGCCTGAGAATCTTCTTCCCACCTACCTGTGTCGGTTTTGGTACGGTCGCCATCAACGACTAGAGTTTATTTCTTGGAAGCCTTGCGCTACGCTATCGGTTCCTCCGAGGATTCCCCTTAGTGACAACCTAGCTTTCCGCTGATGGGTTTTCCTCTCAGCCAGCTTCATTGTCCCACGGACTCTTCCAATGGTCCGCGCGCTTAACGTACTTCGTCAACCCTTCGTCATAGTTTTAGGCGGCACAGGAATATTTAACCTGTTTTCCATCACCTACGCTTTTCAGCCTCGGCTTAGGGGCCGGCTAACCCAGGGAAGACGAGCTTTACCCTGGAATCCTTAGGTTTTCGGCGAGGAGGATTTTCACCTCCTTTATCGTTTACTCATGCCATGCATTTTCACTAGTATGAGCTCCAGCGCTCCTTCCGGTACGCCTTCAGCGCTCATACTACGCTCTCCTACCGCTCATTCTTGCGAATGAACCCGCGATTTCGGCTCTATGCTTTAGTCCCGGATATTATCGGCGCAGAGTTTCTCGATTGGTGAGCTGTTACGCACTCTTTAAATGATGGCTGCCTCTAAGCCAACATCCCAACTGTTTTAGAAACTCCACTTCCTTACTCACTTAGCATAGAATTAGGGGCCTTAATCGGCGGTCTGGGCTGTTCCCCTTTTGACAATGTAGCTTATCCCACACTGTCTATCTCCCGGACAACTTTATAGTATTCGGAGTTTGATTTCCTTTGGTAGGCCGGTAAGGCCCCCGCGTGAATTCAGTGCTCTACCCCTATAAAGCTTTGTCCGAGGCTAACCCGAAAGTTATTTCGAAGAGAACAAGATATCTCCAAGTTTGATTGGCCTTTCACCCCTATCCACAACTCATCCAAAACTTTTTCAACAGTTACTAGTTCGGTCCTCCACAAGGTGTTACCCTTGCTTCAACCTGGTCATGGATAGATCACTTGGTTTCGTGTCTGCGTCATAGGACTATACGCCCTTTTAAGACTCGCTTTCGCTTCGGCTTCAGAATGTCATCCTTTAACCTCGCCCTATAACGTAACTCGCTGGCTCATCATGCAAAAGGCACACCGTCAGCCGTTCCCATAAATGGGCATAGGCCTTCGATCGTTTGTAAGCTATTGGTTTCAGGTTCTATTTCACTCCCCTAACAGGGGTTCTTTTCACCTTTCCCTCACGGTACTGGTTCACTATCGGTCATCAACTAGTATTTAGCCTTGGAGGGTGGTCCCTCCAGATTCAGACCGGGTTTCTCGTGTCCGGCCTTACTCAGGTGCTCATCTCGCTTGTGTCTTCTTTCGCTTACGGGGCTATCACCCTTTGTCGCCTCTCTTTCCAGAGTGTTCTGCTAGATTCCACTTCGCTTTGTGATAAGTCCTACAACCCCACTATAATTTATAATGGTTTGGGCTCTTCCCTGTTCGCTCGCCGCTACTTAGGGAATCTCTGTTTTGATTTCTTTTCCTCTGCCTACTTAGATGTTTCAGTTCGGCAGGTGTCGCTTCTTTCACTTATGTATTCGGTGAAAGATAATCAGGTATTACCCTGATTGGGTTTCCCCATTCGGAGATCTCCGGGTCAATGCTTTTTCCAGCTCACCGAAGCTTTTCGCAAGGTTAGCGTCCTTCTTCGCCTGTTGATGCCAAGGCATCCACCAATAGCCCTTAATAGCTTGACCAAATTCTTGATCTCAAGCTTTAAGTTTTTGAGTTCACGTCTAGCACCACTTTCGTAGTGCTTCCTTAACTTAAATTCACTTTGTGTGAAGATTTTCCTCAAGCGTTGATTTTTGTCAGTGAATTCACTATGACTTTCGTCATCTCTTTACTAAATTCAACTTTCGCATAAGGCTTCTTTCTTATATCTGAATCCTTATGCTACTTCTCCGCTTGTAGATTAACTTGATTTTTTCTTTAGACTTTCAAAATAGCGTATGTATTCTCTTTAAAATAAGAGACTTAAATTTGCGATCTAGAATTCCTTCTAGAGATTTCATCGGGAGCTTCTCTGTTCTGGTTGAGTGGGCTCCAATTGCTGATAGATAAATATGCGGTTACCAAGATTTGAACTTGGGACCTCGACATTATCAGTGTCGCGCTCTAACCAACTGAGCTATAACCGCAAGTTGAGCTATAACCACAAGTGCAAACCTTGGAGGCTAGGAGACTCGAACTCCTGACCCTCTGAATGCAAATCAGATGCTCTACCAACTGAGCTAAACCCCCGAAATCGTCAAAAATGATGTTTTGACAGTATAAAGGAGACAATGTGCATGCAATAGAGCTTGCCCAACCTGTTCGCCATAAAGGCAAACTGTCCTTAAAAGGAGGTGATCCAGCCCCACCTTCCGGTAGGGCTACCTTGTTACGACTTCATCCCAGTCATCAGCCTCACCTTACACGCCTCTCCCCTTTCGGTTAAGTCAGCGGATTCGGGTAAAACCAACTCCCATGATGTGACGGGCGGTGTGTACAAGACCCGAGAACGTATTCACGGCGATGTTGCTGACTCGCCATTACTAGCAATTCCATCTTCATGTAGTCGAGTTGCAGACTACAATCTGAACTGAGGCCGGTTTTCGGGATTTGCTTCACCTCTCGGTTTCGCTGCCTTCTGTACCGGCCATTGTAGCACGTGTGTAGCCCCAGACATAAGGGCCATGCGGACTTGACGTCATCCTCACCTTCCTCCTGGTTAACCCAGGCAGTCTCATTAGAGTTCCCACCTTCACGTGTTGGCAACTAATGATAAGGGTTGCGCTCGTTGCGGGACTTAACCCAACACCTCACGGCACGAGCTGACGACAGCCATGCAGCACCTGTGCAGCAGTCCCGAAGGAAATATACATCTCTGTATACGTCTACTGCATGTCAAGCCTGGGTAAGGTTCTTCGCGTAGCATCGAATTAAACCACATGCTCCACTGCTTGTGCGGGTCCCCGTCAATTCTTTTGAGTTTCAGCCTTGCGACTGTACTCCTCAGGCGGTATACTTAACGCGTTAGCTCCGGCACAACTAGGGTTGAGTCCAGTTACACCAAGTATACATCGTTTACAGCAAGGACTACCAGGGTATCTAATCCTGTTTGATCCCCTTGCTTTCGCGCCTCAGCGTCAGGAATAAGCTAGAAAATCGCCTTCGCCACCGGTGTTCTTCCACATATCTACGCATTTCACCGCTACTTGTGGAATTCCATTTCCTCCGCCTACCCTCTAGAATGATAGTTTCAAATGCCCTTCTGGGGTTGAGCCCCAGGATTTCACATCTGACTTATCTCTCCGCCTACGCGCCCTTTACGCCCAATAAATCCGATTAATGCTTGCACCCTCCGTATTACCGCAGCTGCTGGCACGGAGTTAGCCGGTGCTTCTTTACCTGGTACCCTCAAATTAGTCGGTTATTTGCCAACTTCTCTTGTTCCCAGGCGAAAGAGCTTTACGACCCTAAGGCCTTCTTCGCTCACACGGCGTCGCATCGTCAGGCTTTCGCCCATTGCGAATGATTCTCGACTGCAGCCTCCCGTAGGAGTCTGGGCAGTTCTCAGTCCCAGTGTTGGCGGTCAATCTCTTAATCCGCCTAGACGTCTTAGCCTTGGTGCGCCGTTACCACACCAACTAGCTGATATCCCATGGGCCGCTCCCTAACCGCAAGGTCTTGCGATCCCCCACTTTGATAAATAAAAGATCCCTCTTATTCACCTCATCCAGTATTAGCGATCGTTTCCAATCGTTATCCCAGTGTTAGGGGCACGTTACCCATGTATTACTAACCCTTCCGCCACTAAATCTTTCGATTTCGTTCGACTTGCATGCCTCATCCACGCCGTCAGCATTCAATCTGAACCAAGATCAAATTCTCACAGAAAAAATATCATCTTTGAAAATTCGTGTAGTAGATTCAATTTCTTAAATCCCTACTATGCGATAGCTACTATTAATAGCTTCTACCACACACAAGCTCTATTTACTCGCTTGCACATTGTCTCTCTTATACTGTCAAACATATGAGAATCCAAAACCAAATGAAGCATTAAAAGCATTTAAAAACACTGCTCTCAACAACTTTTAGAATTTGAAGACTCTAAGTACTCGAAGGTACTTATATTCTCATCCTGATCTTTTTTGAAAGAACTCGCACGAGAAGACGCAAATATACAAAAAGAAAAAGATTTAGAGCAACAAGAATTTAAAAAAAAGAGAAAAACTCAAAAATAATCACTCCTGCAAAATAGCCCAGTAAGGCGGCAAAGCCAATTTTACGAGCATACCAAAAAAAATCGACTTTTTCTAATCCCATAAAGGCGACACCAGCGGAGGACCCAATCACAAGAACGCTCCCTCCAGTACCTGCACAATAGGCTATGAGATTCCAAAAATGGGAATCAATGGGAAATTCTGTCAGTGAATACATACCCATAGTAGCAGCTACCAATGGAACATTATCAACAATCGCCGACACAAGGCCAATCGCGATCGCTATTAATTTTTCACTCCCTATTTTTCTGTCCATCCAATGGGCAAGGGTGTCAAGTATACCTGCAGTGTGCAAAGCATCTACAGAAAGAAGAATTCCTAGAAAAAAGAGCACTCCTGAGACATCTATTTGAGTCATAATATGAGGGACTCGTAAATGTTCTCGATCGTCAAAACGGGCGTGAATGAGATCTGTCAATAACCACATAATTCCCAATCCAAAAATCATTCCCATAAACGGGGGCAACCCCGTAATAACTTTGAAAAAAGGGACAAATAACAAACAAACAATTCCCAACCAAAAAATAAGGTTCCCATAAGGTTCTATCTGCACTTCTTCGGGAGATTCTTTAATAGTTTCTAACTCTCCCTTCCATGTACATTGCAAAAAGCATAAGGAAGCGATAAGACATACTAAACTTGGCAGAAATAAATTTTTGATGATTGCAAAAGTAGTCAGTTGTCCTCCTATCCACAACATAGTGGTAGTAACGTCTCCTATAGGAGTCCAAGCCCCACCAGCATTTGCTGCGATAACAACCATTCCACCCAATAGCAGACGGTCACTTCCTGCTTTAGTAATCTTGCGAAGAAGAGTGACCATAATAATGGTCGTTGTCAAATTATCGAGAATAGAAGAAAGAAAGAAACTGATCAGTCCAATGATCCAAAGCAGTTTTGATTTAGATCGTGAACGAATACGTCTTGCAATTAATTGAAAACCTTTATGAGCGCTAATAATTTCTACAATTGTTAACCCACCTAACAGAAAAAAAATAACTTGGCTAATATTTGCTAAATGCTTGGATAAGAAATTTAAATTATCTTCGGTTGTATGTGGTGTTTGAATAAAAACAAAAACCCAGCAAATAATTGCTGTTAATAATGCAATAGAAGTTTTATTAATTTTTGAAAAATTTTCAATTGTAATAAAAAAATATCCCACCACAAATGTGATGAGCATGAAAACATTGTATATATTTATGTCCCCCACGACTTCTCCTAACAAAAAAAATCAAGATAACAAAAATTGTAGCTCGTTGATTTATTTTAACTCAAATAACAATGTTCATTGGAGGGGAATTATGAACCTATTTTAGCATCTGAATAGGTTCATTAGTCTTACAACAACAGGAAGGAGAGGAATTTCCACGATTAAATACGAACCGAGAAAGTAAATAATTGACACCAATAGAATAAACAACCCCAATCGCAATTGTTGTTGAAAAAAGGATGAAAATATTCCACGTCGCAAATCCCTTTCCTCCACATAACGAAATATTCCAAAAAATTTTAAGAGCAATGATTGTCACGCTTGTGAGTACCGCACTAAGGGAAGTGCTCAACGCTTTTTGGCCGCGAGTGGTAAGAGGGGGTATTCCTAGATAAGCCCCCAAGAAACCCCCTAAACAAGCAATAGGGGGGCATAGTACACAACCCATATAAAAAATCCTTGCCGAGGCAGATTCTCTTAAGATATAAGAGACTATCTTTGAATTAACAAAAAAAAACCATCAAGTCAATAGATTTAATTGGTATTTAATTGATTGATATTCAATGACAATCACAGTAAAGACCACCATTTCAACAAAAATCCTAAAAAAGTCTTTATTTCAAGGATCATGTATTGCAATAGCAGGGGTTAGCTTGCTTCTATTGGGGGGTATTCTTTTTTCTTTAACTCTTTTACAGAAAACGGGGCTTTTTTTATTTTTGCTCAGCTCTTCTTGCATTACCCTGGGCCTTCTTCCTTATAGAAAATATTCGCAAATGCAACTAAATCCTCCTTCACTTATTAGAGAGGAAAATACGATTGAATACTATCATAAGGGGAAAAAAATCATGATGGTCCCAGTCCAAAGTATCATCAAACATGCTTATGTTGATGATCCTCTCGGATATGGAATTTTGCTTTCATGCAAAATGCAGGGATCCTCACCTATTATTGTATATCGAGAAATTGCACTCATTGAAAAAATGCGCAAAGAAGCCGCTCAATGGAATGGGACGCTATTTTTCCCCTTCTTCAATCGGCGCGCTTACGATCATTTATTCACAAATTTAGTAGTAGAGGATTCAATATGACCTCTTCTGGTGCCCGCGTGCGTGCCCGTGCCCCTGCCCGAAAAAATTAACTTTCTGATGATTTATATTTTTATTACAGTATGACACTTATTCAACGGGATGATAGAAGAAAACGGTTTAGTTTGGGGTGAGTTTAAACAAACGTCACTAAAGTCTCATAGGAATTTTCGGGATCCTTTTTAGCAATTACGTCTCTTGTTTTAAAGCTTTACAGCCAGGAAATACACTTATAGTGTGGAAGCTAGACCGTTTAGGACGCAGTTTAAAAGAGCTGGTGACAATGATCGATGAATTGCGTCAACGACAGGTTGGTTTTAAAGTACTTTCTGGTCATGGAGCGCATTGATACCACAACTCCAAATAGTCGCCTTGTGTTTGGTGGAATATACGAAATTTTTTAAATAGTGGGGAATATAGATCATGGAAGAGCAATCTCATGAAGAAATGATTCAGTTAGTAATGGCGTCGCAATTCAACCAGGTACCCAAATACATCAGTCGAATCGCCATCGGCATTTGTAACGAAGTATATCGAGTCGGCTTAGAGAAAGAAGAGGTCATCGTTCGCCTAAGCCCACATGATCGATTTTTAATGGGATCTCACGACCATATCCCAAAATTTAAAGCTTTGGGAATCCGAGTACCTGATATTTTGGCTGAAGACTACAGTAAAAATCTGATCCCGTATTCCTACCAAGTCCTTAGCAAAATCGAAGGAGAGGATCTAGGACAGGTAATCGAGAAGCTTTCTGATAGCCAGTTGCAAGATTTATCCAAAGAAATCGCCAATATTTTCGAAAAGGTGAGAACCATCCCATCCTCCAATAAATTTGGAGTCATTTGGGGTGGCGGCGATGATGAAATCAGCGATACCTGGACTGAAAGAATGAAAATTTGGATTGAGGAATCCAAAGAAAGGGGCTTGGATGACGAAACAGTAAGCATTGCAGACAATTTATACGAACGATATCAATCGTATTTTTCCACTGTGAGACCCACGACGTACTATGGAGATGTTTGTTACAAAAACGTCATGATTTATAATGGAATATTTAATGGTTTGGTAGATCTCGATGGTCTTACTCAAGGAGACCCCTTAGAAGCTCTTGGAAGGATTAAGATCTCTTGGTATGGCACCCGTCATGGAGAAATCTATTTAACAGCCATTATGGATGAGCTCGAGCTGAACAAGGAACAAAGAAAGCTAGTCACTATGTATGCACTTTTGAACCAAATTTCAATGTCCTGCGAGAACGATATCCAATTCAATCAAAACACCAAGGCCGAAGTAGATAAACATAAAAAATGTAAAGACAAGGCGATGATAAAAAAACTGGCTTTTGAACTAGGGGTTTGAAGTCCAGTGGAACGAAAACGTCCGCTAAGATTTATCTTGCATAATCCTATTGAGACATGCACGAATTCCGCTTAATTAATCCAACTGGCAGCTGGTGACACGACTGTTGGGTTTACCCCATACTCGTGGAAATTCTTTTTACGCTTGACGTAACACGTAACGACTGTTAATATAAAGAATATGATCCGATCTTTCAGGAATAAAGACACGCGCCAGATTTATGAAGGTGAAAAAGTTAAAAAATGGCTTTCCATCCATAGGCAGATTGAAAAAAAGCTACAAATTTTGGATGCGGCAACAAGCTTGGAGGATTTGAAGCATTTACCTGGGAATCGTTTTGAAGCATTAAAGGGAGACCGAAAGGGACAATATAGCATTCGAATTAACCAGCAATGGAGGGTCTGCTTTCGATGGGAGGAGGGGGAGCCCCTTGATGTTGAAATCGTTGATTATCATTAAAAAATAGAGGATATATATGAAAAACAAAATGCTGCCCATTCACCCTGGGGAGATATTAAAAGACGAGTTAGATGAACTTGAGCTCTCTGCTAGTGCTTTTGCCAAGCAGTTGTCGGTTCCGGTCAATCGGGTGACTTACATTATCAATGGGAAGCGGGCAATTACGGCCGATACGGCTCTGCGTTTAGCTCGCTTTTTTGGAACTTCCGCAGAATTTTGGCTGAATTTACAAACGTCTTATGATTTAAAGATCACAATGGAAGAGAAAGGTCAAAAAATCATGAAAGAAGTTCGCCCTCATTCGGAAGCCGCTTAAGGAACGGGGTTTGAAGTCCGATGGAACGAAAACGCATACTAAATCGTTGTCTTGGTTGAAGAGACGATTAGCAATGCAAATATTGAGCCTACCCAAACAGTTTTATCAAAATCCTATGGGACTTTAGTGACGTTTGTTTAAACTCACCCAGTTTGCGATTCAATTTGATTGCAGCAATTTATAATCTTGAACTGGAGGAAAAACAATCGAAACTATTACAGGGGAAAGAAAGCTGGTCTTAGACCATGAGAAATTAGACGTTTATCAGATTGCGATAGAATTTGTTGTATTAGCTGATGTGATTGTAGAACATTTGCCTCGAGGTAGGGCTTATTTGAGTGATCAATTACGCAGAGCAGCTCTTTCAATCCCATTAAATATCGCTGAAGGTGCTGGTGAATATGCTGTAGAAGAAAAAGTTCGCTTTTACCGTATGGCTAAAAGATCTGCTACTGAGTGTGCAGGGATATTAGATGTATGCCAACGATTGCAGTTGGTAGATGAGCAATACCAAACCAAAGGTCGAGAATTGCTTATACGTATTGTGTCCATGTTAATCAAAATGGCTCGTAGGTAGGTTCGGGCACGCACGCGGGCACCAGAAGAGGTTATGCAATAGATCTAATTTCCTCAAGTAGGCTTATAAACCATGTGCGATGATATCGTGAAGGTGAATGAGTCCTATAATCTTGTTTTTGGGAGTAAGGACTGGAAGGACTGTGATTCTTTTGTCTTTGTTCATTTCCATTTCTTTCATGGCATTCCAGGCTAAAACATCAGGAGTGGTAAAACGGAAATTTCGAGTCATGACCTCTCCTATGGGAAATTCGATTGCCTTTGTTCCTTCTCTCTGTAAAAGGCGGCCTAAGTCCCCGTCAGTGAATATCCCAGCCAATGTTTGGTCTTCCCCTTGTATGAGAATGCAACCACACCTTTTGCCAGAAAGTTCGGTTAAGATGTTTTTTATCAAGTCCTGAGAGGTACATAAGGGAATGCGACTTCCTGTAAGCATGAGATCTTTGACTTTGACTATCATTCTCTTTCCTATTCTCCCTGAAGGGTGGTTCAGCATGTATTGATCTACCTGGAATTTTTCATGCATGAGAGCGACGGTAAGCAGGTCTCCAAAAAGCATTTGAAAAATGGTTGACATCGTAGGGGTCATATCGAAAGGGCATAATTCATGCTGAAATGGAAGAAGAACGATGTGATCCGAAGCATTCGCAATGCGCGATTTTGAAGTACATAGGATAGAAATAACCGTTCCGCCTTTATTGTGGATGGCAGGGATAAGGTCGATCAGCTCATCACTTTCTCCACTTTTACTAAAAATGAGAACGGTATCACCAGGAAACACAATTCCTAAATCGCCATGAACAGCATCCATTGCTGATAAATACAATGCCTTTATCCCTATGGAAGCGATAGTGAGAGCTATTTTTTTTGCAATAAGACCACTTTTCCCAACGCCAGTGAAAATGATGGTACCTGTAGAATTCTTCAAAAAATGAACGATTTTTTCGATCGATTCTATATCGATATTAGCAAAGAAAAATTCAGTGTAGAGACGTTGTTTATTGATGAGATCTTTTAACATATGCCCGTATTTTTGACTGGATTTTAAACAATGGAGATTTTAGTCTTAACTAAAAAAATTAATGGACATTATATGAGAGATCTCATTCCAATTGCAATAGCAAAAGGAGATGGTATTGGCCCCGAGATAATGGAAGCCACCTTATTTATCCTCAAAGAATCTGGCTCCCCTCTAGAAATTCAAGAAGTTGAAATTGGAGAAAAAGTATATTTACGAGGCGAACTTACCGGTATTGACCCTTCTTTATGGGATGTCGTTCGCCATTCCAAAGCATTTCTTAAAGCCCCCATTACCACTCCTACAGGAGGTGGTTTTAAAAGCGTAAATGTCGCTATTCGAACTGCTTTAGGACTTTATGCCAACGTTCGACCTTGTATCGCTTATGCTCCTTATGTGCAAACGAAACACCCAGGAATGAATGTCGTCATTATTCGCGAAAATGAAGAAGATCTTTATATGGGGATTGAATACCAACCCACCAGGGATACATTTGAAGCGTTAAAGATGATGACGTATAACGGATGTGAAAGAATCATCCGGTATGCCTTTGAATATGCACGCACCTATCATCGTAAGAAAGTAACTTGTTTTACGAAAGATAATATTTTGAAATTCACCGATGGGTTGTTTCATAAAGTGTTTGATGTCATTGGAATGGAATATCCAGAGATCGAAAAAGAACATTGGATCATCGATATAGGATCCGCGAAATTAGCTGATACACCCACTGTGTTTGACATCATAGTCACCCCCAATTTATACGGAGATATCATTTCAGATATTGCTGCTCAAATTGCTGGTTCAGTGGGTCTTGCAGGCTCTGCAAATATTGGCACAGCAGGAGCCATGTTCGAAGCGATCCACGGATCTGCTCCTCGTCGAGCAGGACAAAATCTCGCAAATCCTTCAGGGCTTTTGCTAGCCGCTGTGCAAATGTTAGTCCACATCGGATTAGTCGAGAAAGCAACATTAATTCAAAATGCTTGGCTTCGAACATTGGAAGAAGGGATTCACACCTATGATATTTTCAATGAAAAAACCAGCAAAGAAAAAGTGGGAACAAGAGAATTTGCCCGGGCTGTTGCCAATCGTCTTGGAAAAAAACCAGAGATACTCCTTCCTGCTCACTATGCGAAAAATAAAGCTAGCCCTGTACCGAAAAATTCTTGGTCAAAATCAACCAAAGAACTAATTGGTGTGGATATTTTTATTGAATGGAATTCCGTAGAAAAAGAGCTTTCTTCTGTGTTAACCGCATTGTCTCATACATCACTCCAATTGCAATCTATCGGGAATCGTGGAGTAGAAGTATGGCCTACAAAACTACCAGAGACCCTCTGTTCTGACTGCTGGCGATGCCGATATATGAGAAAAGAGAAAAGCCATTCGTTGCACCAGGATGACGTTCTCTCTCTTTTACAGCTTCTTACCCAACACAAAATGGACATTGTGCAAGTGCATTATTTATTTATCATTGATCATCAAAAGAAGTATAGCGGAGCAACTAATGAAGATTAATTAATTAATTTATTTATTAAAAAAAATAGAAAAAAACTTCTAGTCACATCTCTCCACCCTCGAATTCGACGAGTTCGGTATGGTAATACCGATTTTCATCTAATTCCCCCTCTTGTTTAGCAATGTATACCGTTACCGCCGCATCTCCTAAAATATTGAGCGTTGTTGTCATCATATCTCGAAAACGATCAATTCCGGCTAAAATAGCAAGCCCTTCAAGAGGAAGACCAACAGCGGCAAGAACTGCTGATAACATAATAAATCCTCCACCAGGAACTCCTGCTGTTCCAATAGCTGAGAAAGTGGCAGTAATCACTAAAGTCACGTAAGTGTAAGGAGTAAAATCGATTCCATATGCATGAGCGATAAAAATTGCGCTCATCGCTTGGTAAATAGCGCCTCCATTCATATTCATGGAGATCCCGAGCGGGAATACAAATCCGGAAATATTTTTTGAAACCCCTAAATTTTCTTGCGCACAATGCATAGCAACGGGAAGAGTAGCTGCACTGCTACAAGTGGAAATAGCCATCATAATGGCATCTCTCATTCCTTTAAAAAAAGGTTGCAGTTTTAAGTTTCCAAACCCTCTTAGAATAATTCCATAGGTGCAAAACAAGTGGATCAAACACGCAACGTAATAAACCAATAAAAACTTTAACAATGGAAACAAAAGAGTAAGACCAAAAGTACCCACCACCCACGCCATGATTCCAAATACTCCAATAGGAGAAAATTCCATGACTAAAGACGTGAGACGATACATTACATCGGCAAGAGACTCCAACAATAGCAATAAAGGCTTACCTCTAGATCCAGAGAAGTTAATGGCTATCCCTAAAAAAATCGAAAATACAATGATCTGTAAAATATTTCCGTTAACCATTGCTGCAATGGGGTTGCTGGGAATAATGGAAAGGATAATCTCACTAAAAGACGTCGTTTTTTTCTCCACAACATTTGTCGTGTGAAGGCTCAATTCTTCCCCTAAATTAAAAATATCTGCTAAAAAAATGGCAATGGCAATGGCAATCAATGTGGTCACTAAGTAGATACCAATGGATTTTCCTCCTACCCTCCCCAATTTCTTTGGATCGTGAATGCTAGCAATTCCAACTGTCATTGAGGATAAAATGAGGAGCACGATGATCATGTTGATCATGTTCAAAAATAAAGTCCCCAAAGGCTTTAAATAGACTGCATCTTTACCAAGAAAAAATCCCACTATAGCGCCTAACAAAAGGGCTAAGAAAATTTTCATCCACAACTTCATGTTTTAATCCTTTTTTCGGCCTTCCGCAAAAAATGGAGCCATTCTTCTTGTCCAGCCATGATTTGTAGCTCGAGTTCTACCCACAAAATTGGCAAAGCAAGGGAAGGAATTTGTCCTAATTTAACTTGATCCTTTTCTGTACAAATGACATATTTTGCCCCCTTCATGAAACTTGCTTGTGCAAAAAACTTTAAATATTTTTCTTCTATCGCTTCATGATCAGTCAAAATATACTCATGGACAACGAGATATCCAATTTTTTTCAAAGTGTTTCGAAAAGATTCTGGATTGGCAATTCCGCAAAACATACCAACAGGAGTTCCTTCGGGAATTGTTACAGAATTTCCTTCCAAATCGCGAATTGCGGATACATGAGCTTGCGATCCTACAACGGGAGCTGAGCTGAGATGTGCCAATTGTTTCTTCACATCCATAAACTGCTCCAAGCTATGGATATGATTGATTATAATCAAATCAGCTCGATGCAAAGAGCGAATATCTTCACGCAAGAATCCTCTAGGAAGAAGATATCCTTGTCCAAATGGATCAGCAACATCAATGACAACAATATCGAAATCTCTTGCTAGCCTTCGATGTTGCATACCATCATCCAAAAAAATGGCTTGCACCCCTGCTTTTGCAGCAAAAAAGGAGGCTTTTCTTCGATCACCCCCAACGATGATAAAAGCTTTTGGCAAACGCCTTGCCAATAAAAATGCTTCATCACCGCAATAGCTTGCGGGAAAGAGAGAACCATTTCCTTCAGACAATAGCAATGGCTGCCCCAATTTTTCTGCTTTAGATCGGTATCCTCTCGTAAGAATTGCAATAGGAAAACGGTTGTAAAATGTCTGTGCGAGCAAGAGAGTAACAGGAGTTTTTCCTGTACCACCAGTAACGATATTTCCCACACTGATGACTAACGGCACTGGGGAAACATATTGTCGCATCACCCCTATTTCGTATAAAAAATTGCGAAATTTAACACAGCATCCATACACCCAACTGAGGGGCAATAGTAACGTCTTGATTAAAAAAGGAAAAATTCCTCGCCGGTTTCCTCGCAAGACATTGATTAAATATAATTCTATTTTGCTATTCATTAATGAATGAACATTGGAGTTCGGAATATTTTGAGACAGATTCTTCAATAGGATTCGAGTAAAATAATATTTCTTCAATTTGTTCAATCAACAGGTGGATAGCAACCATATGTACTTCTTGAATCCTATCTGAAGTGGAAAAACCATCGATGAGCAATTCCAAATCGGCAAATTCTTTCAACTGTCCTCCCCCTTTACCTAAAAAAGCGATGGTATAAAGTTGTTGTCTTTTTGCTTCTTCAAAAGCTCTGATAATATTTAGAGAATTGCCACTTGTCGTCAATCCAACGAAAATGTCTCCTTTCTTGCCATATGCTTGAACCCCTCTTGCAAAGACCCATTCAAAACCCAAATCATTTCCTACACACGTTAAATGACCTGATTCAGACAAAGCAATCGCTGGCAATGCACGTCTTGTTTTTCGAAAAATACCAGTCAATTCTTCTGCAAAATGAGAAGCATCGCATAAGCTTCCCCCATTTCCCGCTACAATGACTTTGTTGCCGTTCTGAAAGCAATCAGCTAGCATTCGAGAGGCATTTTCTAAAAAAGCCAAGGAAGAGGGAAGTCTTAATTGTTCGAGAGCCTTTGAACAATCATCAATGGCTAGTAATAATTTTTTTTTCATAGAGAATGCTTCTCAAACTATTAAATCGAATATTTTATTCTGACAACTCTGTCAACTGTACTAATTAATGTAACAAAAGAATGCATTTCATCCCAGCACTAAGAGGGTGTTTTGTAATTCTAATAAACCTCTAAAGAGGTCTCTAAGAAAGAGACCTATTCCAAAAAAATGGGATTTTTCGTATAAAGAGTTATTTCTTTAAAAGGAACTTATGCGCGATTCTATTTTTTATTCTGCTTTCCGGGCCCTAGCCGTATCATTTTGCGTGGTCATTGGCCTTTTTTTAGGATTTATTTGTTTAACATTTCTTCTAGGAATGCTATCCACAGGCACTGTCGAACAGAAGCTCACCCCTACATTCACAGAAGAAATTCTTCCCAATGCCAAGGGAAAAAGAGAATCTCTAGCGTCGACCACACCCATTATTTTACAGGTCAATATAGAGGGAATTATAGGAACGGACCAGCTTAGCGAAGAAACCGTTCGCAATCAACTGATCGAGTCCCGCGAAGGAAACTATAAAAACGATCGAGTCAAGGGAGTCCTTGTGTATATCAATACTCCAGGCGGAACCGTGACAGGAGCAGATGGGATTTATCGAGCACTAAAAGAATATAAACAAAAATATCAAGTGCCCATCTTTGCCTACGTAGACGGCCTGTGTGCTTCAGGAGGAATGTACGTAGCCTTAGCCGCGGACAAAATCATCGCCACTGAAACGAGTCTAATTGGTAGTGTAGGTGTCATTGCGCCTGCCTTTGTCAATGTGACAAAACTTTTAGAAAAAATTGGAGTAGATGCTCTGACAATTTCTGCTGGAAAGGGAAAAGATGCATTAAATCCATTGCGCCCATGGAAACCAGGAGAAGAAAAAAATTATGTGGAACTCATTGATTTCTTTTATGACCATTTTGTCAATCTAGTGGCCAATAACAGAAAAGATTTGAGTAGAGAAAAACTTGTGCAAGAGTATGGAGCCCACATTTTTCCAGCACCTCTCGCGCAAGAATATGGTTTTATTGATAAGAGCGGTATGTCTCTTGCAGATACACTGCAAATCCTCGCCGATGCAGCTGGAATCACTGATGATCAATACCAAGTAATTCGTCTAGAACACAAAGGGTGGTGGAAAACTTTATTTTCCAGCAAGACGAGCCTCTTACAAGGAAAAATCGAACATCAGCTTACTATTTCACCAGAAATCGATATTCAATTTCGCAACCAATTTCTTTATCTTTATACACCGTAATATACTACCGAAGTGGATAAAATCTATATTCTAGACGCCTCTGGGTATATTTATCGCTCTTACTTTGCCATTCGCCAAATGACAAATGATCGAGGAGAATCGACCAACGCCTTGTTTGGATTTATTCGCTCCGTCATAAAATTGATCCGTGATTTTCAACCTACACATATGGTAGCCGTCTTTGATGGTCCTTCCAACGTGCAGTCGCGAACCGCATTATATGCAGACTATAAAGCGCACCGCAAAGAAATGCCAAAAGATCTTCTTCCTCAAATTCTATGGGCACAACAGCTTTGTCCATTATTGGGAATCCCAGAACTTATGATTCCTGGAGTAGAAGCGGATGACACAATCGCAAGCGTAGCAGTATGGGCAGCAAAGCAAGGAGCCACAGCTTATGTTTGTACAAGCGATAAAGATTTAACTCAAATTGTCACTGATCAGATTCTCATTCTCAATTCCTTCAAAGAAAACGCTATTTTAGGCCCTCGTGAAGTAGAAGAGCAATACGGAGTTTTTCCCCATCAAATGATCGATTTTTTAGCCATTACGGGTGATGCGTCCGATAATATACCTGGCCTATCTGGGTTTGGACCTAAGACAGCGGCTGATCTTCTCAAAAAATTTGGCACTCTTGACTACATTTTGAGCCACCCAATGGACATTCCCGGCAAAAAAAAACAAGAAACTTTAGTGGCAGAAAAAGAAAAAGTACTTCTTGGAAGACGGTTAGTAACAATTGATACTACTATTCCCTTCCCAAAAGAAATTTCTTTTTTTGCAATACAAACTCCTTTTTATGAACGACTGCGTGAATTCTATACTTACATGAATTTTTCTTCCTTATTGCGAGAAATAGAAATTCACCGCAAAGAAGAAGAAAAGGAAGTACCTCAGCCTCATGCCACAAAACAGACCAATTATGTTCTCATCAATGATGTCGATTCTTTGGATGCTTTGGTTGCCTTTCTTCTTACCCAAACTGAAATTTGTATCGATACAGAAACAACAGATATTCATCCTCTTCGCGCTGCATTAGTCGGAATTGGTCTAGGCGTCCATCCAGGAACTGCATGGTATATCCCATGCAACGGAAATATGGATAAAACACTTGTTCTTTCAAAGTTAAAGCCTTTATTAGAAAACAAGGCAATTGGATTTTATGGTCACAATCTCAAATACGACTTACATGTATTAAAAAATCATGAAATTGCTATTCCCCATATTTCATTTGACACGATGCTGGCCTCCTATTTATTACATTCTCATAGTCGGCAGCATTCCCTTGATTCTTTAACATTAGAATTATTCGCTAAAGTAAAGATTTCTTTTCAAGAACTCGTTGGCAAAGGAAAAAACCAACTTCCTCTCGAAAAAATCGCAATAGAAAAAGTATGTGAATATTGCTGTGAAGATGTCGACTATACTATGCGACTTCGGGAATTTTTTGTTCGAAAAATTGAAGAAAGAGGTCTCCATTCGTTGTTTTATTCTCTTGAGTTGCCGTTGTTGTCAGTCTTAGCAAAAATGGAGAGGAATGGGATTTTCGTCGAACGGTCCTATCTTTCTGATTTATTGCAACAATTTGAAAAACAAATCTATCGATTAGTGGAAGAAATCCATCAATTAGCAGACGAAAAATTCAACGTCAATTCACCGAAACAACTGGCTTCTATTTTATTTACAAAACTAGGAATTCGACCCCCTAAAAAAATTGCCAGTGGTTTCTCTACTAATGCCGAAGTCCTCGAGAGCCTAAAATATGAACACCCAATAGCCGAAAAATTACTCGAGTATCGATCTCTAGAAAAACTTCGTTCCACCTATGTAGAAGCTCTCCTCGAAGACGTTCATCCCAGGAGCAACCGAATCCATTGCACATTCAATCAATCAGTGACAGCAACCGGACGCCTTTCATGCCAAAACCCAAATTTGCAAAATATTCCGGTTCGCACTCCTGTGGGAAGGCAAATTCGAGAAGCTTTTCGCCCTCAATTATCGAATTGGAATTACCTTACCGCAGATTATTCTCAAATAGAACTTCGAATTTTAGCTCACTTGAGTGAAGATCCAATTCTGATGGAAGCTTTTTTACAAAACGAAGATATTCACACCTTTACTGCTTCTCAAATTTTTAACATCCATTTAGAGCAAGTCTCAAAAGAACAAAGAACACAGGCTAAAACTGTCAATTTTGGAATCATGTATGGACAACAAGCATTCGGACTATCCCAACAGCTTGGAATTAATCCAAAAACCGCCGCTCTTTTTATCGAAAAATACTTTGAGCGATATGAAAAAGTGAAAAAATTTATTGATGCAAGTAAGGAAAAAGCGCATCAGACGGGAAAAGCTGTGACATTACGAGGAAGGGAACGACTCATTCCAGAAATCACTAGTTCAAATGTCATGATTCGCTCCATGGCCGAGCGATTAGCAGTAAACACCCCTATCCAAGGTACGCAAGCTGATTTAATTAAGATGGCAATGCTAGAAATCGACCGAAAATTGGGAGAAAGGAAATTGCGCACAATGATGATCTTGCAAATTCACGACGAGCTCATTTTTGAAGTCCCCGATGAAGAATTACTCGAAGTAAAGGAACTTGTAAAAAATACCATGATGACTATTTTTCCATTAAAAGTTCCCTTAGTAGTCGATATTCATATTGGCAAAAATTGGAAAGAATGTTACATTTAAAAAAAGTGGCCGTGACAGGCGGTCTTTCTTGTGGCAAATCCTCGGTCGTTCGCATCTTTCAAGAACTTGGTGCTTATGTTGTTAGTGCTGACACAATTGTTCATCAGTTGTTGTCTTCCGATGCGGACCTTGGTCGAGATATCGTTCATTTGCTAGGACCTACTATTTTACGTAATAAGGAAATCGATCGATCTCAAATTGCCCGCATTGTATTCCATGATCAAAAAATGTTGGGTATACTTGAAAATTTATTGCATCCAGCAGTTTATGCAGAAATTCAACGTCAATACGAAAAGCAGCTTGATAGCTCTTCACCTCCTCCTCTTTTTATTGCAGAGGTTCCTTTGTTATTTGAAAGTCATGGTCAACCAAATTTCGATCAAACAATTGTCGTATCGGCAAATCCAACACTGTGTTGTACGCGCTTTATGAAATCGACAGGAAGTGATGAAAGCGAATACAAGTGTAGGATGAGTCATCAAATGCCCTTGGAAAACAAAATGAAACTTGCAGACCATGTCATTTTTAACAACGGCACTTTCGATGAACTTAAAGAACAAACTCGTCAGGTATATCACCATTTAAATATTCATTAATCCGGAGATAGTCTCTAATGGACCAGGAAAAAACATTTTCAGATGCGGCTTATGAAAACCAAGCTTCTGATAACCAGAAAAATCACGACAAAAATAATAACGAATCAATACAACCTGAGGTAATTACTAAAATTGCCGATATCCAACGCATGGATATCGATGAATTGAGTCAATTTGGAAAAAATATGGGGTTAAAGCATATTGCTTCATTGACTAAATCTCAAATGGTGTTCGAAATCGTTAAAGCTATTTCTGATAATCCTAGAGAAGTTCTCTATGGGGAAGGTGTTTTAGAAATTCTTCCCGATGGCTTTGGCTTTCTCCGCTCGCCCAATTATAACTATCTTCCCTCAGCGGAAGATATCTATGTTTCACCCGCACAAATTCGCCGATTTGATTTAAAAAAAGGAGATACTTTATGCGGTACTATTCGTCCTCCACGAGATAAAGAAAAATTCTTTGCTTTATTGAAAGTCGATAAAATCAATGGAAAATTACCAGAAAAAGCAAAAGAGCGAATCTTATTTGAAAATTTAACTCCACTTTATCCTGATGAGCGGATTCTCATGGAGACCACAAAAGATCGATTGTCAACCAGGGTTCTCGATCTTTCAGCTCCGGTTGGAAAAGGACAAAGAGGTCTTATCGTTGCTCCTCCCCGATCAGGAAAAACAATTTTGATGCAAAATATGGCAAATGCAATTGCCATCAATAATCCGGAAATTATTTTGATTGTTTTATTAATTGATGAGCGTCCTGAAGAAGTAACCGACATGCAAAGAATTGTAAAAGGTGAAGTGATTTCTT
This sequence comes from Chlamydiota bacterium, assembly GCA_013286075.1. The sequence continues at coordinate 32,976 of JABDGJ010000002.1, read as the reverse complement.
CGACTTTTGACGAACCCCCCGAAAGACACGTGCAAGTAGCAGAAATGGCCATTGAAAAAGCACGTCGATTAGTCGAACATGGAAATGACGTCGTCATCTTGTTAGATTCCATTACACGATTGGCACGCGCCTATAATACGATTCAACCCCATTCAGGAAAAATCTTAACAGGAGGAATCGACGCGAATGCCTTACATAAACCAAAACGGTTCTTCGGCGCCGCTCGGAATATCGACCAAGGAGGCTCCTTAACTATTATCGCGACAGCTCTTATCGATACCGGTTCTAGAATGGATGAGGTTATTTTTGAAGAATTCAAAGGAACTGGAAACTGGGAAGTAGTATTGGATCGCCGTCTTGCAGATCGGAGAGTCTATCCCGCTATTGATCTCATTAAAAGCGGTACGAGAAAGGAAGAATTACTTTACCATCCGAATGAATTGGAAAAGGTATATGCGCTTCGACAAGCTGTTGCTGATTTGGCTCCTTTAGACGCTATGAAGCTAGTATTAAAGCGTTTAGAGAAAACTAATAACAACATCGAATTTCTCCTTTCCATGAAAGAATAATATTCTAAAATATGAATCTATCTCGATATCGAGATAGATTCATATTCATTCATAGGAGAAAATATGTTCATTACGCCATTAAGTACTCCGATAAAACAAACAGATAGAGTGGAAAGGGTTGGCCAAAAGCAACCTAACTCTGACTTCTCTATTACTGAAGAGAGAGAGAAAAGAACTTCTGCTGTCTATCAGAAAATAAGAAAACAAGATGATAGAGAAGAGAGAGCGGAATCTCTACTGCCATATCTTGATCAATTACCTCTTGATCAAATATTAGAGTTATTAGAATCCTGATCATTCACTTCCGTTATTAGACCTATTTATTCTGATCCTCTAACGTGTCGTGGTAGAACTGTGTTAGGTCCTTTTTCAATTGGATTAAGGACGGCCGATAGATGTACATCATATGACCTGCATCATAATTCTTCATGGTAATATGGTTGAGCAGTGTCGGATCGAGTCCTAAATGATTAAAAGTATACTCTGTTGCATAAATAGGAGTGGCAAGATCGAAATACCCATTGGCAACAAATGTGCGCAAAAAGGGATTTTTTGTGAGGACACTTCGAAGCGTCTCCGCTACATTTAGATATTGGTTCCGACTGCCGTAATCCCATTTGGAATAAATTTCGGCAAGAACTTCATACGGCTCTTCTTTTTTCCACTGTAATTCGGTTGCTACATATTGATTAAAAGTAGATGTAAATGCTCCTATAATCACATCGAGGCTTGGGTCATATTCAAAATATTCTCCCACAAGATTTGCATCTATTCCTTTAAAACGGCTATCAAATCGTCCTACAGTTCTCTTTTCATTCCGCAATAACTCTTTTGTGAAATGGGAAGTATCAATTCGCAAATTGCTCCTTTCTACATATTCTGGTGTTAATCCAGTGAATTGAGCAATTTGTTTCGCAATGTATTTTTTTTCGGAAGAAGATAGTGCATCTCCTTTAAAGAGAGCTAAAGAGTATTCATTAATAACAAATTCTTTTGCTTTTTGAAAAGTATCCAAAAAATTGGATTGCAAGGGGGCTGATAATTTTTTGTGGTACCACGCTGTAGCAGTATAACTTGGCAAAATGAGAAGATAAGGTAAATCATTTCCCGCAGCGAAGTCTATAGATTGAAAATTGAGCACGGTGGAAATAAAGACTAATCCATTCGTGTAGATATACATATTATCATGCAAATATCCAGCTAGAGCAGCTGCTCGGGTTGTGCCGTAACTTTCACCCACAATAAATTTAGGTGATTCCCAACGATGAAAACGGGTGATATACAATCGGATAAATTCTGCTATGATTTTGATGTCTTCTTGTGTTCCATAGTATTTGTCTGCTTCTCCTACAGGAATTGCTCGACTGAATCCCGTTGATATGGGGTCTATAAACACTAAATCGGTTGTATCTAATAGAGAAAATTCATTGTCAGTTAAATGATAAGGGGGTAAAGCATCTCCATTTTCATTGAGATCCACTCTCTTGGGACCTAGTATACCAAGGTGCAACCAAATGGAAGAAGATCCAGGCCCTCCATTAAAACAAAATGTAATCGGGCGATTCGATTTTGCTTCTTCTCCGTCCTTCGTGTAGCTGATATAAAACATACTTGCTTTTGGCTGGCACTTGTCATTATTGAGAATAAGAGTTCCTGCTACAGCTGTATAGTCAATGGACTGCCCTTGTACGATAATTCGATGTTTTGTTTCGTTATATTCTTCTTTTTCTTGGCAAGATTTTTTGTCTGCTTCAGTTTCTGTAGATTTAGAAGCTTTTTCTCCCTTTTCTTCCGAATAAGCAGGGTCCCATCTAACCAGAAAAAGAACAAAAAGAAACAATCTAAAATATTTCAACTTGGTATTCATATAATCTCCTTTAGATCTTTGATAGAAAGGAGAATGGCTCCCCCTTTTTGCATGTATTCCAATGCTTGTTCGGAATCATTAGGTTGAAGGTTGACTCCTTTGCAGGCATCAACGATAACATATGATTGAAAACCCAACTGCAAAGCATCGAGAACAGAAAACTTTACACAATAGTCTGTAGCCAATCCAGCAAAAAAGAGTGTATTAACTCCCTTATCGCGAAGATAAAATTCCAAACCAGTAGCCTGATAATGTCCATTATCAAAAAAAGCGCTGTAGCTATCAATAAATGGATTTGTCCCTTTGTAGAATACTTTGTCCACGCAAGTCGTATCCCATCCGGAAACAAATTCTGCTCCCCAACTTCCTTGCTCGCAATGCACTGGCCATAACGTTTGATTCAATCCCCCAATTGCAATTTCATCTCCAGGTTTTTTACCCGAGTGATTGCTAGCAAAACTCACATGATCAGATGGATGCCAATCTTTAGTAGCAAGAATGAGATCAAAAGGATAATGAACCATCTCATCGATTAAAGGGAGGATTCGATCCCCCTCTACGACTGGTAATGATCCGCCAGGAACAAAGTCATTTTGCATATCTACGATAAGGAGAGCTTTCATGACTACTCTTCGATGGAACGGCGAATATTCTGGATCAATTGGATTTTTACATTGTTATAGTTTTGTTCCAATCCGACTACATACACATGAGGATTTAAAAATCTTTTTATTCCAACAGAAAATTTCTTCAATTCTTTTTGTGTATATTCTCGAATATCTCGTAAGGGAGGACAAGAATATACGCATCGTCCTTTTTCAAAAATTGGCAACAAAAGATCTACACTTGAAACATTTTTCTTAAGAACGCGGACGTGTGTGGAATCGAAAGGATTCACAATGTGATAATCATCCGAAGGGGCCATTTCTATATCATAAATCATATCTGCTATATTTTCCCCATCCGAATAGAATCGTTTTACCTGAAGTATTCCAGGATTGGAAATTTTTAACATTTGTTCAGATAATTTCAACTTATATTTCCATTTCTTTCCAGGATCTCGAATAGCAGACAATTTATAGACTCCATCTAAAGCGGGTTGATCTTTTGCTGTGACTAGGTTCGTCCCCACACCCCAAATGGTAATTTTAGCTCCTTGCCTTTTAAGCTCGTTGATGATCATTTCATCCAACTCATTGCTTGCAACAATAACGGCATCTTGAAATCCGGCATCATCGAGTAATTTTCGGCTGCGGATACTTAAATCAGCGAGATCCCCTGAATCGAGACGGATACCCAGCAGTTTTTTTCCCTGTTTTTTGAGTGTCTTTCCTACTTGAATGGCCTTCTTTACCCCTTCAATAGTGTCATACGTATCAACTAAAAAAATGCAATTATCGGGAAGGTGTTTAGCATATACCTGAAAAGATTCCAACTCATCATCGAATACCATGACCCAACTATGTGAATGAGTCCCCTTTACCGGAATTCCGAATAACTTTCCCGCTAGAACGTTTGAAGTAGAATCACATCCCCCAATATAGCAAGATCGACTTGCAGTAAGAGCCCCATCTACTCCTTGTGCTCTTCGCAAACCAAATTCCATAATTGGTTCTCCTTGTGCAGCAATGCATATACGGGCTGCTTTTGTGGCTATCAACGTCGGGAAATTAATTAAATTAAGAAGAGGACTTTCAAGTAATTGACATTCCACAAGGGGAGCTTGCACCCGGACAAGAGGTTCATAAGGGAAAACGACCGTCCCTTCAGGAACGGCATCGAGATTTCCTGTAAATCGCAAATGGCTTAAATAATCGAGAAATTTTTTTTCAAAAAAAGGTTCTCCGTTTTCTTTTTGGATAGTTTCTAAATAAGCAAGATCGGATGACTCAAAAGCGAATTTTTCTAGAAAACGAACTACCCTCTCTAGACCAGCTGCAACGGTAAATCCCCCTTTAAAAGGCATTTTTCGAAAAAAAAGATGAAAAACTGATTCTTTTTTATCGAGTCCCGCCTTCCAATATCCATAAGCCATTGACAATTGATAAAAGTCGGTGAGCAATGCTTGGGGTTGATCATAAAAGGATGAAGACATAAACCTTAACGAGGTTGGGGTTTGAGCAATTGGTCTCTTTCGCCCTTCAACAAATTAAGCTCCTCTTTTAGTTTATTTTCCCTCATTTCTCTTTGGCGAATCATTTCAACCTCTCCCCCATATGCGTCCCAATCAGCGATCATGAAATCTTGCCCTTCGACCCTTTCCTGCATTGTGTGAAGTTGGCTTGTCTTTAATTGATGCTCTAATTGTTTAATTTTCTGATCAACGCCTTGTAATTCATTTTCTCGCGAAAATGCTTTCAATTCCGATAATAGACAAAGAATGGCGATACAAGAAGTGATAAATTTCATATATACCGAAGTGAACTCAAAATTTGGTTTTGGATATTAGAGGTCCATTGTTTCTACCCGAATCTTAAAAGAAAAGCGAAAAACTTGCAATTCGAGAACCTATTGTTATAAAATAATCTCATGCAAACCTTTTTTTCCCTCTTATTGTTTTTTTGCTTTTTCTCTACATCCCTGCGGTCTGAACTCCTTTTCCTTCGAGATCACTTTTCAAAAGCACAATCTGGAGATTATATCGTAGCTCTTGTTAATAAAACGGTTACTCTAATGCATATCCACGATAGACAGGGCAACACTGTAACGATTGAGGAAATTTCCATACCGAGCAGTAGATGCTCTCCTGAGACAGATTGGAAAAAATGGGTGGCTCAAGGTGCTCCCAAACATTCCTCTTGGGTAATCTATGACATTGATTTGCAATCGGGTCAGCTTCTCCGTTATTACTCCTTTACAAAAAAAAATTGGTTTGAAATTCCAGATACGGATCATTTTCTCTCTACCTTGTTACGCCTTACGTTTGTAAAAATCCCCGATCATGCCCGAAAAAAAATTGGAAAAGTCTCCCCTGTTGCAGATGATCCTCGAAATTTCTGGCAACCAAAAATGGTAGTCAATGGGCAATTCATTCCAACTGTTTTCTTTGATGCGTGGCAAGCGAAATGGCCCAAAGACGGTGGAGAGTTGTCCGGAAAAACCATCGAAATGTATTTACCCCAAGATGATGAAGCTTATCTTTCTTATTTTCCCTATTGGTTACAAATTAAGGGTATGATAGGAAAAGCGACTATTCGCATTATTGATTCCGGTCATGACCTCCAATCAATAAAACTGTTTCCCCCTTCTACTATACCAAATTTTGAAATCACTTCGGTGTAAAACAGCAAGTTATAAACAATTGTCGACAAGCGATTGTAGACCCCTCCAATACATACGTTTACAAATCTATCTCCCTCTATTAAAAATCCGTAATATTCTTACTCACAATTAGTTAGAGAAAATGCAATTTTCTACACAAAAGCTATTTTTGTGTCTTTACCCCTTTATTTTGAAGGAAAAGAAAAAAGTTATGATCAACAAATGAACAATTTTTCCACAAAATATTCTATTCATTTTCTATCAAATAGAAAAATAAACAAGTTGTTATTTCACAAGAAATGAGATATGATAGTGCATTCTTTTCATAAATGGTTTTCCCTCATGATATTTAAACATACACGAACCTATTCATTAAGAACCTCCCGTCAGATTCTAAAAAATTCTTACTCTTGGTATAAAAAAAAATACACACAATTCAATGCAGAGGTAACTCGCTCATGGGAAGAGCTCCTAGATAAACTAGACAAGGCCATTCTCCGAAAAGATCGGAGTGAAGCTCATTCTTTAGCTCGTCAAGCGGAACAATTTAACTCCACCCATTTCAAAAAAAGCATTTTTTCTTACTTGATAGAAACAATCATTGCAATTGTAGTCGCTCTAGTAGTTGCAACCGTCATCCGTCAAGTCTGGTTTGAACTATATGAAATTCCGACCGGTTCCATGCGTCCAACATTTCGAGAGCAAGATAATCTTACTGTCACAAAAACGGCTTTTGGCATTAATGTTCCTCTCCAAACAGAACATTTTTATTTCGATCCCCATCTCGTCCAAAGAGCAAGTGTATTTATTTGGTCTGGCGATGGAATTGCTCATCTAAATTCTGATTCGACGTTCATGTGGATTTTCCCCTACACAAAACGATACATTAAACGATGCATGGGAAAACCAGGAGATACCCTCTACTTTTATGGAGGAAAAATATATGGATACGATCAAGAAGGAAATGATTTAGTAGAACTTCGCGATAATCCATGGCTAACTCATATAGAACATATTCCTTTCACAAATTTTGAAGGAAGACGCTCTTATACCAATACAGGAGGACTGCGGTCAGTCCCTGAAGCTATTTTTCACCACTTTAATAAAGGCATTGGAAGACTTCGTTTTTTTAAAGACAAGATAGAGGGAGAAATATTTGATGGAAAGGAGTGGATAAAAGATAATCCTGTGGCGCAAAGTCATCCCCACACAACAATCCAGACTTACAGTGATTTTTGGGGAATAAAAAACTTTGCCATCGCAAGAATACTAAACAAAGAACAACTGCAATCGATAACCCCTTATGTTCCAGACGAACTTCCTGAAGGGATCCTATATCTCGAGTTACGCCACACTCCAAGCTTAACCGCCCCCTCTCCCCTATTATCTGAAAGAATGGGTGTGACAATCAAAGGATTTTCCACCGTGATTCCTTTGCAAGAAAAACATTTGCACGCATTGATGAATCATATGTACACCTGCCGATTCGTAGTACGTGATGGGCAAGTAAGTGCCTATCGGGAAGGAGGGACCAAATTTTATCCTACAAGTCCTACACTTGACCATCTTTCAGACGGCACATACGAATTTTATTTTGGTAAAGCCTACCAAATTGGTTGGGGAGGAATTGCATCTCTTCTTCCCCCCGATCATCCTATCTATGAATTTGACCCCACATATATTCAAAAGTTGTTCAATATTGGGATAGAGATGAACACACAAGTAGAACCACATAGTAGGAATCAACCCTTTTTCCCAAGCCGATATATTTATTTTCGCGATGGAGATTTATATGCATTAGGTGGACTGCTCATGGAAAAAGCTGACCCCATCCTTATTGATTTTCTCTCAAATGAACAGAAAAAAGAGGAAAAATCCACTGCAAAAAACCCTTACGTGGCATTCAAAGATTCTGGTCCACCAATCACTCCTGAAGGGCAATTAGACAAAAATTTTATAAAAACATTTGGTCTTTATATTCCTGAGAAACACTATTTAGCCTTAGGGGATAATCACGCCATGAGCCAAGACAGTAGGTATTTTGGCCCTATTCCTGAAGCAAACTTACAAGGTGCTCCTTCTCTTATCATATGGCCTCCAGGACCTCGATGGGGAATTCCAAATCAAAAACCTTACCCTCTTTTGACTTTTCCTCGGCTAATGATTTGGGGTACCGCAGCTATAATTGCTCTTATTTGGTTCTTATTCCATCGCTACTCTCTTAAAAAACCCATTTTTACAAAACTTTCTAAAAAGTAATCTGGATGCATCGGATGAAAAGTATTTGGTATATTTTCCTCATCTTTTTTTGTACCTTGATTGCGCAAGGCTATGCCCATCGTCGCCATGAGTCATCTGATTCTTACTATCAACTGTCTGATTCTTACTATCAACTGTCTGTATGTGCAATTTTTCAAAATGAGGCTTCTTATTTGCAAGAATGGATCGACCACCACCGAAAAAATGGGGTTGATTTTTTTTTACTCTATAATAACAATTCCACAGACGATTATAAACAAGTTCTAAGAAAATATGAAAAAGCTGGCATTGTCACAGTCGTCGATTGGTTACACAACTACACAACCGTCGAAGAATGGAATAAAATACAAGTAGAAGCCTACACAGACGCTGTTCACAGATTAACGAATATTTCAAAATGGTGCGCCTTTCTTGACACTGACGAATTTCTCTTTTGCCCCAATGGAAAATCGATTCCTACAGTTCTTAAAAAATATGGAAAATTTGCAGGAGTGGTTGTCAATTGGGTTGTGTATGGCACATCGAATAAAGAAAAAATCCGATACCCTGAAAAAATGCTCAGCGAATTAGTGTATCGCTCTCCACTCGATCATCCCGTAAACAAACATGTGAAAAGCATTGTAAGACCAAAATTTGTACAGTCTTGTTCTAATCCTCACTATTTTGTCTATTCTTCCGGATTATATGCAGTCAATGAAAATTTTGAGAGGGTGGATGGGCCCTTTACGACAGAGAACCATGTAACCGTTTTTCGAATCAATCACTATTGGGCACGCGACTTAGATTTTCTGTACAATCAGAAGATTCCTAGAAGAACAAGATGGGGACACCCAGCAGAAGATATTCTTCTCTTTGAAAGAGAATGCAATCAAGTCTATGACCCCATTTTACTTAAATGATTTTTTCCATTAAAAAGCCTTTTACTTGGGAAATAGCAATCCGTTCTTGTTGCAAAGTATCGCGATAACGAACAGTCACGGTTTGGTCATGTAAAGTTTGTGTATCAATCGTAAAACAAAAAGGTGTACCTGCTTCATCCATACGAGCATATCGTTTACCAATTGTCTGCTTAGCATCAAATTGGATGTTCCACTGTTTGCGTAAATCTACATAAAGATTTTTAGCAATTTCCGGCATTCCATCTTTATCAACTAAGGGAAAAACTCCAGCTTTAATAGGAGCTATTTTTGGATGAAACTTCATGACAACTCCACTTGGACGTTGTGGATCATCTGTATAGGCTTCACAAAGGAGCGCCAAAGTACCTCGATCTACGCCTGCTGAAGGTTCAATGATATGGGGGAAATAGCGGGTATTGTTTTCTTGGTCAAAGTATTTAAAGCGATCTTCTTGTCCTGAATCTTCCGCATGCCTTCTGAGATCATAATCTGTCCGATGAGCAATTCCTTCTAATTCACCAAATCCAGGATCTGTAAAAGGAAAACGGTATTCGATATCGCTACTACCCGCTCCTTCTTTTGCATAATGAGCTAATTCGTCTTTAGATTGCTCTCTAAGTTGCAAATTATCGGTAGAAATACCAATAGATTGCCACCAGTTGTACCTTTGCTTTCTCCAGAATTGATACCATTCATGTGCATCTTTAGGTGGGACAAAAAATTCAATTTCCATTTGTTCAAATTCTCTTGAGCGGAAAATATAATTTCTTGGGGTGACTTCATTGCGAAAAGCTTTACCAATCTGCGCGATACCAAACGGAATTTTCACTCTGCTCGTATCCATCACATTGCGAAAATTAGCAAAAATTCCTTGTGCAGTCTCTGGCCGTAAATAAGCAATTGCAGAAGAATCTTCTATAGCCCCAACAGAAGTTTTGAACATGAGATTAAATTGACGAGGCTCTGTCAGGGTTCCAGGCTCTTCAGCATCAGGTCCTATCATTTCTCTTTGAAGATTTTCGGGTAGAGTGATATAAGGGCTTAAAGAAAGTGGAATCACTACTTCACCTCCTCCCCTTTTCCTTACCATTTTTTCCGCTTTCTTTATCCATACAGATAAAGAATCATCTCCATCTAATACAGCCAACCAGCCCATGGAGAATTGTTTTCCTTTTTGCATAACAATCACTTCAGCGCAAAGCAAATGATCAGCCCTATACCGAATTTTGGTTTCCTTGCAATCGACCATAGGATCGCTAAAACCACCAACGTGACCCGATGCTATCCATACTTTAGGATTCATGATGATTGAACAATCTATACCAACGATGTCCACGAGATTGCCGTCTATTCCCTCGTAAGGAGCTCGCACGATATCATACCACCAAGCATCTTTCACATTTCGTTTCAGTTCAACCCCAAGAGGACCATAATCCCAAAAACCGTTTATTCCTCCGTAAATTTCAGAAGATTGAAAAATAAAACCACGCCTCTTACATAGCGCAACCAGTTTTTCCATTTTCGGTGTAGTTCTCACTTCAGACATATTGTTCCTTTCGTGCATGAAAGAAAAATCATAGCAAAAATCTTATCTCTTTTCACTCAATTTTTATCTTCATTCGAATCTAGAACCTTTCAATGCGGACCAATAGTAGATTATCTTAACACGCGACTCGTCGCGTGTTAAGAAAGCGCTGATAAAATTTGCCGTACTCCAAAGGTTCGATCATTCCCTGTCTCAGCCTCGATAAAATACATTTATTTTATAAGAAATGATGAAAGATCGAACCGAAGATATGGCATTATATAACAAGTTCAATAAAATTTTTATCCTTGTTCTTGTCTTTCTTCTTCTCATTTTTGTCTACTTCTTTTTTTTCAATCATATAGTTCACTTCATCAATTACGAGCTTGCGACTACAAAATAAAAAGCTTCCATATCAAAATGATGCTGTGCTTCATGTAATTTGGTGTCTATCCTTTGCCATTCAGACATAGCTAAACAACCATATTGTCCAATTGCAGCCATAAGTCCTCCTACAATTTTTTCTCTAGGTGAAGTTGGGGCCATTGTCGCTAGAAAATTCATAAAGAGCATTCTAGCTTTTTCTTGGTCTGAAACAACAGGAAAGTATGCGCAAGCTTCTTCTGCTTCTCTAAAACACTTTGCTCCCTCGTCATAATGATAATCGATCTTTTCTCTGCACTTTTCTATAAATTCTTTCTTGATGTCAATCATCCATTTTTTATGTGGTAAAGTTTTGATAACAATAGGGTTGTGGTTATTATTCCATTCTAGAACTGATTCATATGATTGAGATAAATTTAAAAATCTTTCAGTAATAGGAAATTGTCCTGTAAAACAAAAAGATTCTTCCCCAAATAGAGGAGTATATCGTAGGATACCACTTAACACTGAAATTAACATAAACATTACAATGTAATAACTAGGTTTCTTTTTTCTATTAAAAAAAAGATCACAAATAAAACTACCTAATGTCACGACAGATGCTGTAAAAATTGCGAACATATATTTATCCTCTATCTACCTTGTATTTAAATTTTTCCTAAATTTTTATAAAAAAATTCATTATTTTGAAATCAAAAAATTGTTGCCTCTGCTACCCTCCTTTTTCTTTCTAGAAAATTTTCCATTTTTTAGTTGTTGAAATACATTTACTCAGTTTCATATTTATTTTTCAACACTATCGTGTGTGTTTCAAAAAGAAGTGTATTTTTACGCTTAAAACTAAAAGAGATACACAAGAATGCCTCAAGTTAAGAAAAAAGCAAAAAATCCTATTCTAATTGAATTCGCCACCAAAATTAGACAACGAAGACATATACTCTCCCTTACTCAAGAGCAAGTTGCCGAGAGAGCTAATTTCCATGTAAATTTTATTGGAGGTATTGAACGCGCAGAGCGCAATCCTTCACTTACCTCATTGATAACTCTAGCTAATGCATTAAACTGCAGTATTATAGAAATTCTTCCCATTTGAGAGTATCGCTTTATAACAAATCCAAGACATAATCAAAAACAATCTTGTACAGGATTCGATTTCCAAGATAAGATTCACAGCAAAAACGGGGAGCACAAGATGAATTGTATATTTTTAGCCTCTACACTTTTGTTTCATTACATAAACGTTCCCGTTACTAATATGAGAGAAGTTCCTGAAAATTTATCTGAGGTTGTGTCTCAAGCCTATTTCTCAGAGCAAGTAAAAGTAATCGAAGAAAACTCTCATTGGACAAAAATCGAAACAACAGTAGACCACTATCAGGGCTGGATTAAGAGTGATCAGCTTTGTCACCAAGAAAATGATTTTTATGCAAATTCTTATACCACAGCAAAGGTCAATCGTTGTATGGCACATCTCTATCACACACCCGATACGATCTATGGTCCCCTGCTGACAATTCCATTTGAAAGTATGTTAAGAGTGATTGACCTAGGAAATGACAATGGTCGTTGGATTAAGGTTCTCACGGTAGATGGTCGCGAGGCATTCATCCAACGAGGTGACATTATTTTGCATGAGATTCCCCTCCGTCGCGATCAACTTCCCTCATATAGCCTACAATTTCTAGGATTGCCTTATACATGGGGAGGTCGTTCTAGTTTCGGATATGACTGTTCTGGCTTTGTTCAAATGCTGTATCGTCAAATGGGTGTATATCTTCCAAGAGATGCTAAGGATCAAGTAAAATGGGAAGGTGTAACTCCGATTGAGATCGATTATATGTTACCCGGTGACTTGCTATTTTTTGGCTTAAGCGAAGATAAAGTTCGGCACGTAGGAATGTATATCGGGTCTGATAAATTTATTCATGCAACAGTTGCCGAAAATGCTCCTTATATCCACATTAGCAAGCTATCGGATCCAGAATGGAATGGTTCAGGGAAGTGGTTGTACCGGGCAGCTCGTAAATTAAAAAAAACGACAGGTAAGGAAACATAACAATGAAGCGCGCTTATTTATTTTTAACCGGTTTTTTAGCAGTAATTCCTATGCTTATACACGCAATGACTTCGACAGACGACACCAGCCCTATAAATACTCCAAATCTCTCCCCTCTTTCTTATCTCAGAGATTTGGAAGAATTTGGATACTGCATCATTCCTCAAGTACTTTCAATCCCAGAAACAGAAGTATTATACCAACGTATCTGGCATGAATTTATTGAAAAGGCATGGCCAAATTGTAGAATGGAAGAGAGAGGGAATTGGGCAGAAGCATTTCCGATGCATAACACAGTGGGCATTTTTGCAGGACCTGCTGGTCAAATTCAGGTCATGTGGGACTTAAGACAAGATCCTCGCATTGTAAATATTTTTGGCAACATATGGAACACAAGTGATCTTATTGTAAGTATGGATGGAATATCTTTTATGTGTCCTCCCGAAATAAGAGAAGGTCGTATTGATCCTTGGCCGCATGTCGATCAAGGAATTTTACGGCGAGAAGACAATGCTGCACATAACAATAATCCACCCGACGATTTTGTAAGTGAATCATCGCTAAAAACACAACCTTATACTATTCAAGGGCAGTTTTTATTTGAAGAATCTTCCGATGGTGATGGAGGATTTTATTGCATCCCAAAATCTCATCTTAGATTCACTGAATTTGCCCCTCAACTAGAAACAATTAGTGCGATGGAAATCCCTCGGGAGGAAAGATCAAAAGCAAGAAAGAAATTCTTAAAAGAGTTCTTTGAGAGTCGTGAAGATGAATCTGGAAATTCGTATTGTATGAAGCATATCACTGCCCCCCGCGGCTCTCTCATTTTGTGGGACTCGAGGACTGTGCATTGGAATCAACATGCAACCAAAGATAGACCATATAGTGATCGTCCGAAAGTCCGAATGGTTGGTTACGTGTGCTATGTTCCAAAATCTAGATTAACGAATGAAGGGAGAATTCTTAGAAAAGAAGCCTATACAAAAGGAGTTGCAACTGGTCACAACCCAAGCTATCCAGAACTGAAATATACGAAAGATCATATAGCTCAAGACCTTGAACAGTATCTTGAAGACCCCAATTACATTCAACCAAAGATTACATTGACACCTGTTGGAGAGTCTTTGCTCGGATTTACTTTTGATTAAAATTGGAGTTGCATGAAATTTATCCTTATTTCCTCCCTCATATGTATTTTGAATATCGCCGAAGCTGCCTCTTTTGTGTCTAAAAATATAGACCAGGAATATGAAGTAGCCATTGAAATTAGTAAAAAATTTCAGAAAGGAGTGTTGTCAAAAGAACAAGCAAATGAAATCTTAATAGCCACTTTTAGCGACTATTCTCATAGAGATGGAAAAGAAGCAACGGTTACGCAATTTGTACAAAAAACGACAGGGATAGAAAACCTTATTCTTTATGGCAGTTCTGAACAAAGAGGCTGGTCTGGTAGTGAGGTGTATTCAATTCAAACTGAAGAAACGGAAGAGGTGCAATTTTTTCTTAAAATATTCCCTTATGATTCTAAACACTATCTTCCTGAAATTTTTGGTCTTTCTCTCATGAGGGAAGTGAAAGAAGTAGAGTGTCCTAAAATCTGTGCGTTTGGGCAATGTTTTATTAATGAAAATAGGTATTTTTTAGTTTTAGAGACCCCTGTTAAGGGAATGTCTATTCAACAATATTTCATTCAAGTGGGCCAATATCAAATAGGTTCTAAAGCAAGAAAGGAAGCATTCGAAGAATTATGTAAAGCTGTTCAATCTTCTGGAACAGGTCTCGCAAAACTTCACACTTATCTTCCTAATAAAAAACAATCCTTCCCCAAAGATGCTGAAGAAGCAATGAGGAAAGATTTAAACAGTGCAATCGAAGAATTGACTTATCAACCTAAGAGTGGAATCGATATTGAAAAACTTCAAGCCTATACCGAACATGTTCTTCAAAAAATGAAAGCCCATGAGCATCTAATAGGATTAGCCTATGATGATATTAAAACGATTCACACATTCTACGACCATAAAACTAAACAATTTTCTCTCGTAAATCCAGATCGTTTATATTTTAGTTTTGATTCTGAAGGAGAAGTACAAGGGTTGCCAACCAAAGATGTTTGTAAATACATTTTATCTTTAACTCTTAATCGATTCCAATATTTCTTACACGAAAACCAAGCTGTCTCCAAAAAGGAACTACTGACAGAAGAAGAAATAAAAATTGTGATCAATCTCTTTGAGTTAGGTTACCTGCAAGGCGGAGGAATTCTCCCCACCTCCATAGAAAAAGAGTACAGTTTTTTACAACACGATCTTTTTTTTATTAAAAATAGTCGCCGCGATTTCCCCGAACCAGAATCAACAAGAGTAAAAGACCTCATTAACATTAGTGTAGAAAACATAAAACTTCAACTAACCAAAACAAACGTAAGTCTATCCCTTAAAGAATAAGAAATTACTATTTGATCGAATTGATAAGTTAAGAAATAATCCTCGGCCAGAAGGAATTGAGCCACTCAAGGTTCAGAAAAAAGGCTTTTCCGGATCAGAGCTTTCCAGCAAGGTTCTCCAAGAGGTGAAGGTGAATTCCTGAGATGAATCAGCATATGATTTGCTTATAAAAAATTGTAAAATTCTAAAGCTTGTAAAATAGAAAGAGAATCTTTATAGGAAAAAATGGTAATTGTTCCATCCCATCTTCCAATAACCAGTTTCTCTTCATTCAACCATATAGCCGTTTGTGCAAGATTTGTGATACTACATGAGGTTTTAAGATAAATGCTTTTATGGTCAGAAAACTGGCTATCATACCCATACACCTGCCTTATTTGCGAAAAGCAAGAAAAAAGAACCAAAATTGAGAAAAAATAGCTGGTTTTTTTTAACATAAAACGGAAGTCTCATCATATTGTAATTGAATGGAGCAGCTTCCTTCAAGAATGCTTGCTAAGTAGTTACATTGCTTCTCAAAATCGTCGTTCGCATCAGTTAAGGGAGAGTTCAAGGGAGGGAGTTTTTTTTTATCTCTTAGATAATTAATGAGAGAGCGGGTAAATACGGGATTTTTGAAGATGTCGTGGACAAACGTTCCAAAAACAAGAGGTTCATTAGAAAGTGCTCCGTCATAACCATGATCCGAAACAAAAAGTGGAATATCATTTTTTCCATATTCCACTTCTCCACAATGAATTTCATAACCTGAAATTTCTCCAGCATTTTTAAAAATGTTATTTAAAGTAAGACGATAGTTGACCTGACTCACTTTTTTATCTTTTTTGAACCGGACAATAAAATCAAAAAATCCAAAGCCAGAAATTTGCATAAGATCCGATTCGATGCAATTTGGATCATACAAAGATTTTCCCATCATCTCAAATCCTCCGCAGATTCCCATCACAGGTGTTGTAGGAACAAGAGTAAGAAGAATTTTTTCCCAGCCAATTTTCCGAATGTAAGACAAATCCCAAATAGTATTTTTCGTCCCTGGAATAATAATCAAATCAGGAGATCCTAAAAGGTCGGGGGAGCGAACAAATCGCACTTGTACATTTGTTTCAGTACATAGGGGATTAAAATCACTTGAGTTTGAAATATGAGGAAGATAGATCACAGCGATATCAATTTCAGGATTTTGACAAGGATAAATTTTGATTCGATCTTCCTCTTCTAAGTAAAGATCATGAATATAAGGAACCACTCCAATTATGGGGATTTTGGTATGTGCAACAATAAAATCAATGGCCGATTGAAGAACTTCTTTGTCTCCTCGAAATTTATTGATAATGATCCCTTTGATCCGTTTTCTATCTCCAGGTCCTCTTAATTCTAAAATTTGCAAAGTCCCTAAAATGTCAGCGAAAACACCTCCTTTATCAATATCAACAACCAGATAAACATCAGCATCTAATAAATCAGCCATTCCCATGTTGACAAGATCATTTGATCGAAAATTTGGCTCAGCACAACTTCCCGCACCTTCTGCAATGATCAAATCATATGATTCATGAAGCGCCTTTATCGATGTTTGAATTGTTTGAAACTTCTTTTGATACCATTCTGAAGAGAAAAAAAACTCTTTTGCATTTGCGTCTCCGACCACTTTTCCATGAAAAATGATTTGTGACTCCGTGTCACTTTTTGGCTTTAAAAGAATTGGATTCATATGAATGGAAGGTTCTTGTCTGGCCGCAAAGGCTTGCACCGCAGTTGAACGGGCAATTTCTTCTCCATGCAAAGTGGCGAAGCTATTAAGAGACATATTTTGTGATTTGAAAGGAGTTGTTTTAATGCCTTTATTCGCAAAAGCACGACAAAGACCAGCCACAAGAGTGGTTTTACCTGCATTCGAGCTTGTCCCTACAATCATAATTGGTTTTAAAAGCATATTCTTTCACTTATCCGTCTCGTAGCCTCTTTCCTCTAAAACTTCTCTTTATCGGTAAAAATTGCGAACATACGTTTTCTTTTTTCCCTTATACGATTCTTCCAATTGGAGAATATCGCTTTATACAGATATCTGCGATCGGATAAAATACCCCTTAGTTCCTAGCGAGCTAATTGTATGGCGATGGTCGTGGGTTCTCCGTTGAGATCCCATTCCACGCCTGTGCAAGGACCAAGCGTAACTTTCACTGCCAAGACTTCGTGACAAATCAGTTCCTTGTATTCTTCGTAGCTCTTTTTGACCCGATCCGTGGTCGATAAAGCTATTTCAATTCGATCGGTGACTGCAAGTCCTGCATCTCTTCTCATTGTATTGACTTTATTAATTAGCTCTCTTACTAACCCTTCGCGGAGCAATTCTTCTGTCAAAGTCGTATCCAATGCAATCGTGATTAATCCTTCGTTTGCAGCAATCAATCCTTCATGAACGGCTCTTTCCACTTGTACATCTTCTGGAGTCAAGGAAATCGATTCCCCTTCTATATCAATAACGACCGCTTTTCCATTCATGATATCGTGCAGTTGTTCTTGGGTAAATTGTTCTATAGCGATTTGGGCATTTCGCATGAGTTTTCCCACTTTTTTACCAAGGACGCGGAAATTTGGTTTCGCTTTGAGACTGATCAATGACTTTTCATTTCCACTACACGTTACTGTCTTTACGTTGAGTTCTTCTTCAATTAAATGCTTCTGATCTTCTAAAAACGAAAGAATCTGTGGCGAAGAAGAGACAATATGAGCTGCAGGCAGTGGTTGGCGCACTTTATATTTGTATTCTTTGCGTAAACTATGCCCCAAACTTACGACTACTTGCACTGCTTCCATTTCCGCCTCTATTCGTTCATCTCGCTTTTCTTGTTGGTATAGAGGAAAATCACATAGATGGACCGATTCTGGCATGTCTGGAGTGCGGATATTTTGGTAAATTGATTCACTAATAAAAGGAACATAAGCAGCCGCGATTTTTGTCAGATCGAGCAATACATAATAGAGGGTAGAAAAAGCTTGTGCTCTTTCAGGCGAATCGGTGTCGTCCCAAAAACGGCGGCGAGAGCGCCGTATATACCAATTGGTAAGTTGATCAATGAAACCGACAAAGGGTTGTACAGCCTTTGCAAGGTCATAATCATCCATTCCTTGTTCTACCTCATGCACCAATTTATTAATAAGCGATACAACCCACCGATCGATCGGTTGTAGCAGCGATTTGGGCAAGGGTTGCGGCTTCCATTCGTAAATTCTTGCGTAAGTCGTAAAAAATAGATGCGCATTCCACAGCGGAATGAGAATGTGGCGCAAGATGAGTTCTACTCCCGATTTTGAAAAAGACAAATCATCGGCTTTCACAGCAGGGCTATGTAGTAAATACAATCGAATGGCATCAGCCCCATACTGCTCAATCACCTCTGCAGGGTCGGGATAATTTTTTAGCCTTTTTGACATCTTCATTCCGTTTTCGGCAAGAACAAGGCCATTCACAATGACATTCTTAAACGCTGGCTGATTAAACAATGCGGATGACAACACGATCAAGGTATAAAACCAGCCTCTTGTTTGATCCAATCCTTCGGCAATGAAATCAGCGGGAAAGTTTTCTTCAAAAAGCTTTTTATTTTCAAAAGGGTAATGATTTTGTGCGTAAGGCATCGAACCTGATTCAAACCAACAATCGAATACTTCAGGAATGCGACGAAACACTTTTCCTTTTTTCTCAAATGTCAAATGATCGATGAAATGGCGATGGATATCATCCATTTTCGTTCCGGTCAATTCTTCCAGTTCTTGGATACTTCCTATGACAATCACTTCTCCATCTTCAGCCCGCCAGATTGGTATTGGCGTTCCCCAATACCGATTGCGACTAATCGCCCAATCTCGCGCTCCTTCTAGCCATTTCCCAAATCTCCCATATTGCACATGAGGAGGAGTCCAATGGATTTGGTCATTGGCAGCAAGTAATCGTGTTTTGATTTGTTCTACCGAGACAAACCAAGTGCAAATCGTTTTGTAAATGAGCGGGGTATCAGTTCGTGGGCAAAACGGATAACGGTGATGGCAAGTGGCTTGGTGAAAAACCTTCCCTTCTTGTTTCAAATGTCGAATAATTTCCTTGTCCGCCTCTTTGACAAACATCCCTTTATAAGATGGAATTTCGTCTGTAAATCGGCCATTGTTATCAACTGGACAAACAGGGTCTATCCCTTCTTTTTGACAGGCATAAAAATCGACTTCGCCAAATGCAGGCGCTGCATGGACTATTCCTGTTCCATCTTCAAGAGAAACCGACTCTTCCGTAATGATTCGAAAAGCGCTTTGTTGTAATCCATGCTCTATAAAGTAATCAAACAAAGGAATATATTTTTTTCCTTTGAGTTCGCTCCCAGGGAAGGTGTGCAAAATCGTATATTCGTCTGATTCTTTATAATAATGAGAAATCCGAGCGGAAGCTAAAATGAAGTGCCGTTTTGAGGCTTGGTCCAACACTTCTGTATATTCTATGAGTGGATTGACCATAAGAGCCAAATTCGAAACCAAAGTCCAAGGAGTTGTCGTCCACGCAAGAAAAAAAAGATTTGGATCATCGCGAGAGGGAAACGCGATAGTGAGTGAAGGGTCGTCCACTTCCTTATAGTTTTCTGAAGCTTCAAAATTAGAAAGGGGGGTTCCTAATTTTGCCGAGAAAGGCATGACTTTTAGCCCTTCATACACGAGACCTTGTTCGTACAGTTGTTTGAACACCCACCATACACTTTCCATAAAGGAGCGATCCATGGTTCGATAGACATGATCAAAATCAACCCATCGCCCCATTCGATTGACAATTGCTTTCCATTCTTCTGTGTAACGTAAGACAATTTTTCGGCATTCTTCATTGAATCGCTCAATACCAAACTGTTCTATTGCGGTGGCTCCAGACAAACCAAACGCCTTTTCAATTTCATTTTCAATAGGCAAACCGTGGCAATCCCAACCAAATCGGCGAGGAACATACAATCTCTTCATTGTTTTATAGCGCAAAACGACATCTTTGATTGTTCCGGCCAAAATATGCCCATAATGAGGCAATCCGGTAGCAAAGGGAGGACCATCATAAAAGGTAAATAAGGGGCAATTCTTCCTTTCGGAAACTGATTTCTCAAATAATCGATTTTCTTGCCAAAATTTTAAAATTTTTATTTCTCTTTCATTAAAAGAAGAGGAAGGAACTTCATCAAACATAACTTTGCTCAAAGTAAAGAAAATATAAAGAAAGTATAGTGATTTAACTCCTTTACGTCCACGTCTGTTTGTCTAGCAAAAAAATTGATCAAACCATATAATAAGAGATGGGGGTGTACAGGTTTCGACTAGGAAATGAAAAATTGATTGCATGCAGAGGATGTCGGTTGGCCTCTTTAATCATCCGATATAATTATTAAATGGCAAATCTAATGTCATTAATGGTGGTTTTTTAGCACAAGCTGCTCGCGAAGAAGTACGTGCTCAAAAACTCCTCCGCGCTGCTTAAGACTTAATCGTCTTTAGCAACCCGATAGCCAACACTGGATCAAGGGTGTTGGGGCCTATCGTAAGACACTTGATACGAGCTCATTCCCGATGTTTCTAGGAAATGAGTCTTAAGATTAAATGAGACAAACTGTCCTTAGTGTTCGCGTCTTGCATCGAGGGCAGCTTTTTCAAGACGCTAAGCATGTAGTGGTCAGTTCGTAATTTACCAAGGACGAGAGTTCGATTCTCTCCACCTCCAATCAAGCAAAAGGCTTCAGTTTCACGACTGAGGCCTTTTGTTTTTAGTGACATACAACACAAAATTCACACCGAAAAATCCCGCTGCGTAAAGCCCAATTACGCAATATTTACGCACTAGACTGAATGAAATCACAGTAAAAGTTGTTTTGTTTTTGAATTTTCTTATTATATTTTCGTGACACTTGTGTCATTTGTGACTCACTGTCGAGTCTTGTCACATTGCGAATTTGCCGTCACCGAGATGGATAGGGATTATCTTGCTTCTGCAGTTGGGTTACTGGTTCTAAGGTCAAACCATTAGCTACTTCTTTCATTTGCTTTTTTCCCTTTTCAGTGAAATATTGAATAATTCTTTTTGGCAAAATTTTCATTAAATAGAGTTGAATCTTCATACGCATTGAAGACTGTGTGAAAGCTTGTTGGTTAGCTTCGGCAAGGTCTTGTGAAGCTTCAACGAGATTTCGCATTGTTTTTTCATACTTGTCAAAAGCAAAAGTGTAATCTCCATTCGACTCGTCAATTTCTCTTGCTAAAACATAAGCTCCAACCATAGCAAGACTTGTTCCCATCCCTTGAACTGAATGAGCAGCATCTCCAATAAGAGCAACCCGTCCTTTAGACCAACAGGGCATTCTCACTTGAGCAATGGAATTAAAATAGCAATCGTTACTCTTTTGCATTAGAGAGATAAGATGAGGAATTTCCCAATCCAAACCTTGAAACTGCTTTTCAAATACTTCCTTTAAATCATCAAAGGGAAGTGTCTCATCTTCAGATTTAAACGCAAGACATGCATAAGAGTGATTCCCTATGGCATAAGCTGTAGCTAACTTTCCCTTATCAAAATAGACAATTTCACAACGCTCAAGTTCAAAAATGTTTGGAATGGGAAAGACGCAGAACTGAATACCGTATCTTCTTAAGAATTTTGAATCTTCTCCAAAAGCCAATCGTCTCACATTCGAGTATTGCCCATCAGCTCCTATCACAATATCAAACTCTCTAGGTTCCATTCTCTCAAAATAAACCATCTTTTCATCTATCTTTGTAATGGAATCACCGTAAATGATCCCAACTTTATCTATTTTCTTAGACAAGATTTGGACAAGATTCCATCGATTGACTTCTATTTCTCCTTTTGAAGAGAGACCTAAGATATCTCCATCAAATTCAAAGACTTTGTGATCAGAAGAGACAAATTTTGACCGTACAAGGTTCACGTTAGCTTCTAAAAGCTCTTGATAAATCCCCATCCTTCTCGCAACTTCAAGAGCTGTGCCACGCACATCAACTTTATATCCGCCTCCTCTTGCATAAGGATGTTTTTCGATAAGTTGGAGAAAAACCTCGCTGTTTTAACCAGTAAGCTAATGTAAAGCCAGCAATTCCAGCTCCTGATATAAGAATTCGTTTATCCCTCATTATCGTCTCCTCGCTATATAGTTCTTTTTGCACCTCCACAGAGGCTAAATTTATGATTGGAAATACAACCAAAACAAATATTAAAAGTTTCTTTATGAACATACGCACCTTTCTACGTAAATAATCAATTAAACTTCGCTATCATAACACTTGACCGACCGTCGGTCAAGTGTTATAATTCAACATAAAAAGGATGAACTTATGACAAAGCCTGTGAATCGCAGGGGAGAGATTCTTAAAGTTGCTCGAAACCTCTTCTTAACTAAAGACTATGAGAAAACAACTATGATAGACATCATGGATACTTTAGAAATTGCTAAAGGTACTATATATCACTACTTCAAATCTAAAGAAGCCTTGTTTGAAGCTGTCATTGAAGACATCGTTGAAGAAAATATTAAACAAATGCGCACTTTGGTAAAGAATTCTCCAAAAAACGCTTTAGAGAAAATCCAGATTCTGGTGAACGCAGGAAATATTTCCCAAGAGAACAAAAAGATAGTGGAGCAGCTGCATAAACCCGCTAATAATGCTTTGCATAGCCGACTCCTCGCTGCTGCTTTGATGAAACAAGCTCCGCTTTATGCAGAAATAATCCAACAAGGTTGTGATGAAGGAATCTTCAAAACAGGAACACCCCTCGAGTGTGGAGAATTTATCCTTTCTGCAATTCAGTTTCTTACAGATACGGGAATTTATCCTTGGAAAGAAGAAGATTTGAAGCGACGCACACAAGCTTTTCCGATATTAATTGAACAAATGTTACAAGCTCCATCTGGATCTTTTCATTTTCTAAAATGCAAATTTCAGGGAAATTGAGAAAATCGGAATAATTCACAAAAATATGGTACTTTTGTGAAATTCAGATAAAATATGTAGCACGTGTGAAATCTTTGAATCATGAAGAAGAATTGTCATAGAGAGATGGAAGCATCTAATATTGTTCTTGCCTCAATGACCCCGGTGTTTTTCCTTCCGTTTTTCTTGTTTTATGGAAAATTGCTCATCTTTACGAGCCTGTTTTTCAGCGCTGCTTATGCTTTTTTTCCCTTTCTTTTTCTTCTCAATTTCCTCTCGCATGTAATCTTGGGCCAAAGTTGAAGGCTTTGAAGTTTCCTTCATTTTTTCCATTTCTCGACGAACTTCCCGCTGCACTCTTTTTGGGTTCATCCGCTGAATTTGAATGCTGACTTCTTTAGCTTCTCCAAATTTTAGCTCTACATAATGCTTTAGAACAAATTCATGAACTTCAGGATCAGAAGGTTCTGTACCAAAAATATGACGTGCAACTGCATATCCTTCTTTGTCTGTGCGCTCAAAAGTTCCTACCCAAAAGCGCTTTTCAAAGAAAATCGTTGCTTTAACTATTGCCACTTCTTCACCTCATGCTCTTGCTTTCGATTACCACCCAACCCACAGCTATACTTTTTGGGTAATCGACAAAAAAATGCATATGCAAATTTCGAAATTACTCAAAGATTCGACCGAAGAAGAAATTAGAAATAACATAAAATTCGCTCCAGCTTGGATAAGAACTCTTGTTTTTGAAGTCATAGGAATTAAAGCATGAATGAAATCCACCTTTTACCTCAAGACGAACGAGAACTTTTTTTCAAAGCTGCCATTGATATCAAGGACATGCCTTTTGAAATTATTGAAAAAGACTATTGGGTCGTATGGGTTTTGAAAAGGCTATTTTCGCTAGAAAAGATGAAGCCGTATCTCACTTTTATGGGATAAAGATAATTGGGTCAACGATGTCCAAGAAGATCATTCAATTGGTTATCAAAAGGCAAATCTATAGACTCTTTTACGTCCTTGCTGCTTCCAGCATAATTAAATCCTAGAAACCTCAGATGCTCTATGAAGGTAGAGCTTGTTGAAGAATCCATCTGGAGGCACTTTCAACTCCGTTTTCTTGGTTCAACGATTGCTGAAATTTTAGAGCTTTTTCTCGGTAAGATGTTTTTTGTAGGAGCAGGTCTAGTCTCTTTTCAAAATCGTTCCGATTGAAATGGACTTTTGCAAGAGGTTCTGGACCCACACCCCAATTAAATACTTTTTCTCCAAAAAAGAATTGATCGACTATACAAGGTATAATCCAAGTTGGTTTGCCAGCATGAAGGCCTGAGGATAAAGTGCCCACACCGCCATGATGAACTACGGCAGAAACTCTTGAAAAGAGCCAATCATGAGGTACATAGTCTATAGGCAAAATATGAGAAGGCAAGTCAATTTCTTTCAATCCTTCTAAATTTCTCGGAATAATAGCTCTGATTCTTTTGGTTTTAAGCACATCAATAATGGTCGCAACAGTAGAAGAAGAAAATGTTTCTGTTAAGCTACCAAACCCAAGATAAAGAGGTGGCTCTCCGTCTAATAAAAATCGTCGCAAATCTTCAGGAGGCACCCATCTATCAGCTTCCTGCAAACGACAAAACCCTACCATTGCAACAGAAGGATGCCAATCAGTAGGACGCTGTATCAAGGAGGGACTAAACGTTATTAGATCTCGAATCTTAGAGTAATTGGTTGGTTTCCAAAAAGGACTTTTTGGTAATTTGAGGACTTCACATCTCCATCGATTGATCTTTCCACGAAACACCTGCCAAAGAAATTGTTGGGAAATGAAGTGGCCTATTATATTGCCTACACGACCTAACCATTTAGGCATTGGAATTAAGCAGGAAGGATGTTGACTTGTAAGCAGTTCTGGTTGGAGGTTCATTCGGATAGCTGTAATTTTGAAATGTTCAGCTAAATGTGGGCCTGCAAATGCAGCTGGATGATAAATTAACACATCAGCACCTTGCGTTGCTTCTAAACAATCTCTAAATTGGATGTCTAAAACCTTACGAAACAAACACATAAGTTTAAAAAAAGAAATTAATTTCTTAAACCCTCTGGCCTCAAAAAGTTGTCTTGATTCTTCTGGGGAAGTCTGCACAGATAGATCTCCACCAATAGGGTAGAATTTAAGTAAAAATCTTTCGCATAAAGCTCTTGCCTTTTCGTGAGCCCCTATGGTGACGTCATGACCTTCTTGTTTCAATTTAGTTCCCAAAGCTACATAAGGCGCAACGTCTCCGTAAGTTCCAATACATAAGATCGCAAACCTCATGTTTCTCTCCTTGTGAATCCCACTTAAGTTTAAAACTTTTTTCAAATTCTCCCATAGAAGATGCCTATTAAAAGCCAAAAAAAAACAAGAGCTTTTTAAGTAAAGACTTGAAAAAGCATCAGCTCGAAAAGAGGTTTCCAGAAAATTTTGGAATTTTTTTTAGAACTCTCTCCTTAAGACGATTTCCATAAACATGAAATGGTACCGCTTCTATCTAAGGAGCATACCCCCTCTGTTTTCTAAGGTGCTCGTTCCATCACCTGGGAGTCCCATTAACTTTCTGCTTAGAAGAATTCAACACACTTGGGATTTTTATTCTACTCCAATCAAAAGTTCTGAATGCGTCTCTCCACCTCCAATCAAGCAAAAGGCTTCAGTTTCACGACTGAAGCCTTTTGCTTTTAGTGATACAATAAGAAATTCACATCGAAAAATTCAGCTGCGTAAAGCCCAATTACGCAATATTTACGCACTAGACTGAATTAAAACTTCCTTGGTTTTTGAGGTTTTTTTGCTATGCTGTTGTGAAAATTGTAAGGTTAGCAAATTACAAAGAAAAGAAATTAAGCCCAGCCTCTCTATGAAGAATACTTACCCGAAAAAATTTGCACTGATTGGCCTCCCTGGAAGCGGAAAGTCTACATTTGCTTCTAAGCTTGGTAAAATCCTAGACATTCCAGTCCACCACCTGGACAGACACATGTTCGAGCCTGGCGGGAAGAAAAGGGATAAGCAAGAATTCATAGAAACTCAAAAGGCTATGCTTGAAGAAAAAGCCTGGATCGTAGAGGGATGTTCATTTTCGACTTTTGAAATGAGATTCGCTAAGGCTGATATTCTGATATATTTCCACTTTTCCCGACTTATCTGTTTCTGGAGGTTTTTTAAAAGGTTGTTTAACTACAAAAGAGATTTTGGAGGCTTACGGGCCATCAACTGGGAACTCTTGAAATACACATGGAACTTTGATAAAGAAAAAAGAGCCCGAATTGAAGAACTCAGAAAAAAATATCCTCAGACTGATTTTCTTATTTTCAGAAATCAAAAAGATGCCGATCTTTTCTTAAAGCAAAATCGCGGCCGTTATCTCAACTTCACTGAAGTATAAGAGGATATATATTAGAGCTGATTCACGAATCAAATTCTCATATTTTCGATGAATTAGCTCAGGGTTATGAAGACGAATTTTCTCTTACCTCAGGAAAAAAGAAAAATCAAGACGGGAAATACTCTATAGACGTCGATTGGCGCATTCCAAATTTGGGTTACTATTGAAATAGTTTTTATTCTTTAATTTTGAGTTTTTTATTTTATTTTGATTATAATCATATAGTTTTGTTAGTTTATTTTTTATTGATTTTAATTAAAATGAGGTTTTAAAGATGTTTTTTTCAACAACAAGTTATGTGTTTTCAGGAATATGCGCGAGTACAGGTGGCGTTGGAGGATATCTATTTGCAAAGTCAGAGCAAGTAGGAAAAAATGATACTTCAGTCAAAAAAGTAGCAAAAATTGCAGGTATCATTTTCGCGTGCGCCGCAATATGTGGAATAACTGCTTTAGGTATATGCACCATCTTTCAAATGAAAGGAGCTGGTTATGGTCTTCTTTTTGCAGCCTTATTGGGTTTAAAAGTTGGTTTAAATTTTTATATTAACAGTTGATTTTTTTTCAAAAAACATTCACACACTTTAGCATTCTTCATTTCCATAAAGCATAGGAATTAAATGATAGCACAAACAGACATACGTTTTCTTTGTTCGATCCCGAAAAAATTAATAGTGAATGAAGAAGCACGCTCGGATTTTTCATTATCTCTAAAAATTGAGACGTTAATCAAAGAGTTGGAAGTGAGAGGACCGATGAATGGGTTAGCACAAATTGGACCCGATTCCTATGTAGAAAAACCAGTTGTTTTAAAAGGAAAATATAAAGGTCAACCTGTTTTAGGTTGGAAAGGGGCTACACGAAAGAAAGTAGCAAAACAAGCCAATTTTATCCTTATTGGCGCACAAAGAACGATCATAGCAGTCAGTGAAACGTCCAAGATACTTGAGCTTGTGTATTTTATCTTGTCTATTGACATCACACCAAATACACGTTCATCAATACGTACACATATTCCATCTTTGACAGATCGCAATATTTATGCCATTTCGTTCAAGTCATTCCATGATTATATATACGATCTTTACCCTCCTGTGGTTTCCGATGATAAAGATCATAAAGTTAAACCTTCGCTAGCCCTAGCAAAACCTCACTTAATTCTCAGTCAGTTAAAAGCGAAGTTGCTTGAAGATTTTATACGCCTTCCTCTTGCTTCAATAATAGATAAAGGAGATGGAGAAAAAAATTGTAAAGCAACAGCACAACAATTTTTTAATTCGTATAAGTCTGCAGTGAACGGTAAAAGCGAGGTTGCTGGACATGCACTTTCTGATGTATGCGATGGAGTGCAATTTGCTTGCAAAGATGGTAAGCTACGAAAAGCTTATCTTATTCGAGCTTTAAATTTAGTGGGAGATGCTGATTGGTTTTTTCAGCAGTAGAGCCTGTTTAAAAACCACGACAAATTTCTCAATCATTAAACACGCAATAGACTGCATGAAACTGCAGTAACATTCCAACTGTGTTTTGATCCGAAAAAAGCACCTATGAATCGTCCACCAGATAGCCAAAAATCCAAATTTTGAAACCACTTCGGTATAGCTCAAAGTTAAAACAATGGCTAAATGTAAAATACCAAACCCTTGCTTCAAAGCCGAAAGATTTACTTAATGGAATTGATCAATTTATAGAAAAATCAAGTAAAGCAATACAGGCGTCCAATTTCATTTTTAGGAAAAATTGCGATATATTCGGTGGAACTTTTCACGTTACAAACGTTAAAAAAGTGTAGGCATATATTTCGGAAAATGTATATACTAAGTATATACATTTAGAAGCTTTAAAGGGGCTTATGCAAGCATACATACAGAAGTGGGGCAACAGCCTAGGGCTCCGCATACCGTTACAATTGGCGAAACAACTGAACCTACATCAAGGAAGCACCGTAACTCTTGAAATTGATCATGGTAGAATTATCATCCAACCTCCTAAATATTGTTTGAATACCATGCTAAATGAAATCACTCCCAAAAACCAACACCATCCAATTGCTGATGATGACAAAAAAGGGAATGAAGAATGGTAAGATATGCACCAAAAGAAGGGGATATCGTCTGGTTGGAATTTGATCCTCAAAAAGGCAAAGAGATTCAAAAAACTCGACCTGCTCTTACTATTTCTCCTTATGCCTACAACTTGAAAACAGGACTCGGACTTTTTATGCCTATTACAAGTAAAATCAAAGGATATCCTTTTGAAGTAATCATTAACAAAGACGAAATGCAGGGAGCTATTCTTTGTGATCAAATCCGCTCATTAGATTGGAAAGCACGTAAAGCTAAATTTGCCATGCGCATCCCCTCATCTATTATGGAAGACGTAATAGGAAAATTTTCCGTATTGCTTCCTTCGAAATGAGATTATATAGGTGGTGTTTTATGAAAATAAGTTATCTCTTTTTGCTCCTCATCTTTACAGCTTGTTCTTCAGACTCGAATAAGGGATTCGATAATATTGAAGAAATCAAAAATGGCAAGCGGGCAATCCCATAGAAAAACATTTACCAATCACTAAAAATTTTCTTTCTTCTTGGGATAAGGACAATTGGATCAGTGATGTCCAAGAAGATCATTCAATTGCCTATAAAAAACATAATTAAAAACTATTAAATTAAAAAAATATCGCCACTAAGATTTTTTCTATGAAATTACTCCATCTTCTTTTAGTGATTTCTTGCTCTCTTGGCCTATCATTGGAAAAAGCTAAGATTTTTCCTTCGTTTACTTTAGAAGCCTCAGACAGGACCCTCTCTATAACAGAGCATTTTTTACATGAATTTCCCATAGAAAAGATCATGCCTTATTTAGAAATAGAAAAAGGCTGCGATGTTGCTCTTATTTTAGAAGTTTTCAACGAAGCAATTGCTCAAGAAAAACCAGGTTTTTTCGGTTATCATGCCACAACGCTAAAGCATTGGGTTTTTAATGAAATCATTAAACATGTTTGGACCATAAGAGAACAAATTTCTATCCGAGATCGCTTTTATTTCCTTAGATCTCCATTAGGACAGCACGAGCAAATTCAAGACGTAGCAGCCTTTTTATCCAGCTGTACAAAGAAACGAGACTGCGCAATCTTTGAAGAGAAAAAAAGATATATTTCTTTTGAGCTTTTAAAACTCATTGATAAAAATGATCTCATTTACAACGAGGAAGTAGCAAACCAAGTATTTGAAGCACTCCTCTTTTTCTCACCCTTACCCTCCAAACTAACAAGAGAAGAAGCTCAAAGACGGTTGATTGACTTTATAGGGAACAAGGGATTTCAAACTTGGTTAGAAAAGCGAGCGCAACAAGAAGTTTTTTCGCAGTATCTTGAAGGTTTACCAATAGAAGACATTCTAGAAAACAGCAGTATCTACTGTCCTATAGCAGATACGGAACCTACGCAACAAAAACTACTTGTTTCTCTCAACATTCCGCTTTTTGGGAATTTTGCGATTCCTAATGAGAGCACAGCTCATGTTTTTGTGACAGGACAATCGATTGATAGCGCCGCCGGTGAAATCTTAGAGACTGCAGCTGAGGAATTTTTAGTAAGCTACGGATTTCCTAAGGGATTGGGAAATGAAATTTTCAAGAAGGCTGAAGCTATTATTAGTTTACAGCAAGGCATTTTGCTTCAATTTTTCGATGATCCTGCCTATTCACACTTGGATCAAGTGAGCTATATATGCAATGGATTCAATTCTTTCTATGCGGACAAGAGACCTTCAGAGTTTATTACAACTTTTGACCCTACTAAGGACATAGCGCAATTAAGGCTTCTTATAACCAAAGATATCCTTGATCCCAAGTCTAGCTGGCTTACGATTAAGCAATATGACTTAGTTCCGTCCGAAAAAAAAGCAGAGATTAAAAAAGTGATCGCACAAAAACTAGAAAATTTTTATTTGGAAAAGCTTACCCATGAATAAGAATTTTCTTTCTTGTTGGGATAACCAATGGTGCCACTGTCAGATTATTTACAACGAAATTGAATGCGCGAATTTTCCAAATAAAATTCGATTTTATCCCCTTCTTTAAGTTGCTCATGAACCTCAGCTTTTACTAAAAGATCTAAACAATAATCGTTAATTATTCTTACAATAAATCTTGCACCCAGAGTTAAATCCCGACTATTTTCTTGCACCAAAAATTCTACTTTTGTGATATAATATGCCATCTTTATTGGTAGCATGCAGATTAGCATATATTAGAAGAATCACATCGGATGAGTATTCCAGAATCATATTATAGCCAAATTGCCACCCAAGCAGCTTCTTTATCGATCCTTCCTGGATGGTATCCATTTTTTGCAAAAAGCATTTATCAACGTTCTCAAATTATTGAGAGTAAATCCCCCGGCAATTTGTCCCATTCCACTTTTTTTAACAATAAAGGTAATTATTACCGGGGTCTTACAGCAAATTTGTCTATGCAGCCCTTATTTCCTATGACAGACTGGATCCTAAACACTTTGCTAAAGAAAATTCAGCAAGCAAATCAACGAGATCCCAATATAGCTGAACGTATAAGCGCAGGATTTATTACTGGAACTACAACAGTTATTCTTGCTAACCCTTACGAAGTTACAGTCATTGCCTCTCAAAAGTATCAAGAAAGTTCTTATAAAGCATTCAAAAGAGTATTGAATTGTTCAGGAGTTAAAGGACTTTACACTGGAGCTATTCCGATGGCAATTCGAAATGGCACTTTTATTAGCAGCCTCCTTGTTACAACTCCCGCCTTACAAAAAAAAATAAATCATCTGATCCCTGGTTCTGGCAAAGCTCATGATATTGCTACTATGGTCTTGGCTTCTACGATACCAGCATCTGCTTATATATGTGTCGTTGTTCCACTAGATTTCATGGCTATAATGCGACAATCGGATCCATCAGGGAAAGTATACACTTCAGCATTGCAAACCCTCAAGGCAGCTTATCATAAACATGGTAGAGGTGCATTTAAGGCTGGATTAGGGAACAGATTGATTGCTTGTACGATTGAAATGGCAGGCTTCAACCTACTAAAGAATTTCTATTTAGAGAAATTCACAACGTCTGCGAGAGGATAAAAAAATAATCCATTAAGCTTATAACTTATGTTGTCAAAAATCAGAGTTTTGTTAAGTTTTCTCGGTTAGGAATAATTTTAGCAGCACATAAGTGGCTACGCCACACAAGAACTAAAGGCAACAGATTTCAAGCCCGAATTTGTAGGGAAGATGAATTTCTATCTTTCTGCTGTAGATGATAAAATGAGACATCCAGACGACAAATCGACAATAGGACTTTTGCTTTGTAAGGGCAAAAACAAAGTCGTTTCTGAGTATGCCTTGCGAGATATCAATAAGCCTATTGGCATATCTCAGTATGAAGCAAAGATCATAGAATGTCTCTCTGATGAGTTAAAAGGATCTTTACCAAGCATTGAGCAAATTGAACAAGAGCTTGAGACTAGAGAATGATCGAAGCGGATAAGCAGTTATAAAAAATACTCACCCTAAAAAGTTTATTGTTTTTTTGCTGTGATATGAAATACGTCATAATGAGCCATTCCATTACCACTATCATAGTCGTTTTCGGTATGTTCAAAAATTTCAATCGTAAAATCATGAAAATAACTTTCTAGCTCTTCCTCTGTTAAAAAGATGATTTTTCT
Source organism: Chlamydiota bacterium (assembly GCA_013286075.1). The sequence goes on along the minus strand of JABDGJ010000002.1, from coordinate 609 downwards.
CTGTCCATTCCAACTGTGTTTTGATCCGAAAAAAGCACCTATGAATCGTCCACCAGGAGCTACAGCATTCAAAGCTTTTTCCATAGCGGCATCAAATTGTTCTAATTTTTCATAGTAAAATAACGAGAAATAAGCGCATACAAGTCGATAATTGGTTGTTATTTCAAAATCTTCAAATTTGGTAGGTGTGAACGTCAGTCGACCTTGTTTTTCAGCATTCTCTGGAACATTTTGCATTAAGTAATTTTCAACAATAGGTAATGCATCGATACAATCCACTCTAATCCAACCTTTTTGCAAGATCCAAGCAGCCTCGTAACCTATCCCGCAGCCGATGTCTAATGCAATTGTTTGGTCTTTTGGAATGTCTTCTAGATCAAATAGTTCGAAGCCCTTTTTAAATATCGGATTGGCTCCAAGTTGCTTTTTATTTTTATTGAAAAAATAAATCTCCCATTCTGACAAGGTGAAATCTCCTACATTTTCTGGCAAGGTAAAATCTCCTCCGTTTAAGGTGTTTTCTGATGCGAAACAAGTATTATTGAGCCAAGGTATCTCACAGAGGGGAGAACTAAAAATACAAAAGGTTTTAAAAATTATGGTTACAGA
>JABDGJ010000001.1:75120-99729 GCA_013286075.1 Chlamydiota bacterium | reverse complement strand
CTTTGGGCAGCATCGGGGTCGAAATAGCTTGACGTATCTTCTTCGGGTTTGCTTTGATCAGAGGGTGGGTTTGTATTTAAAGATGAATTATCTTCTGGTGGTTTCAAACCTGATTTCCCATTTGAGACACTGTCTTCATTGGAAGATATTGAAGGATTTTGACGAGGTTTGATTTGATCCGGAGATGGGTTTGTATTTTTATCTGCTAGGAGGGGCAACTTTGATTCGTTAACTTCAGGTTTTTGTTCTTGTTGTAAAGGATCTAGCTTTTGTGTGGCAAGACTGCTGTCATTCGAACTAGTTTGTTGTTCAGGTTCCTTGCCAGTGGCAGCTGCTCCTCCCGGAAATGTGAAGTTTAATAGAGAATCAATAGCGACGGATGCAATGGTCAAAGTAACGAGAGCATAAGGATTTAAGATACATGCCGCTCCTATTAATCTAGGTATTACAAAGTGATTAACAAGCACATAGACTGAGCCATAGACAAAAGTGGATAAGAAAAGACAGCACACCCGTTTTCCGAATCGCTCTATGAATGAAGGATAGGGACTCAATGCAACTTTAGGTTGGAATATAAGGTGGTTTTCAATGTATCTGATAATCTTTGTAGAGATAAAATAGGCTATCAAAAATGTGCCAGCAATTGCGCTTCCTTTTGCTAGATCTGCTTTGGTAACGCTTCTGACTGCATTTGTAATCTGGGAAGGAGTAAGGTGAGACACATTATTTTTTACATAGGAAATATATCCTGAAATATGTTCTCTTGTATATGAAAGACCTTCGAACATTTTCTCTTTTACCAACTGAATAGTCATATGATAACACACTACTTTTTAAAAATTAATTTATCAAAAACAAATAGTTACTTCTTTTATTATACTTTCTTTTAACGACAAGTGTTTTGCATTTCTATTACTTAAAAGAAGTGCCTAAACACATTTCCGTTGTGTTTCGGCACTTTCTCCATTATTTCTCCACGCAATTCCGATGATATAATTCCCTTAAGCAACGTAGAAATCATCTGTTAGCGGTAGTTTGTCTTTAGACGGTATAACAGTAGTTGTAGATGAACTTTGGGATGATGAAGAACTTAATGAAGAGTTCGATGTTTGATCCGTTTGAATCTTTAGGTGCTCAGTTGGCATTGTACCCACTGTAGAATTTGCAACGTTAGCTTCAGATTGGTGCTTAGGGACCCATATCATCTGTGGTTGATTGGATGTTTTTTTCAAACCGTTTGTAGGGGTCTTCAAATTCAATGAACTTATGCTTGAAGTGTTACTGGAAAAGCTATTTAAATCGCTGCGCGGGTCTAGATTCAAGATCGGTTCCTCTTTTTTTGGGCTCGGGGGATTCGATTTGGATCTTTTCGAAATAAGCAGCTCCGCCGCAGTTGGCAATTCGGTTGAATATTCGTCTTGTTCTTCTTCTTCTTCTTGGGAACCATTTAGGTCGTCGGTCGAACTCGATATTGGGTGCGAACTCAATGAAATCATGTTTGGAATAGTAGCCATGAAAGACGCGGAACTTGTGCTTAAAGTATTTATCGAAGGAAGTGTGTAAAAGGAACTTGTGGTTGAATCATTTGGCGAAGGCTGAGAAAAGCTGCCTAAATCGATGAGCGAGTGTTCTGTTTTTGAACCAGTTGTTGAATTTATGTAAGTGCTTGTAGAATCAGGCAAACCTACAGACGAGATCGAGGTGACTATTTCTGTGTTTGATCCAGAATTACTGTTTGAGTCGCCTGGAAAGGGTTCTAAAGGGGAGGGAGGACGCGGGGGGGCAATAGAATCACTTTTAGCACTCTCAGTAACCATCTTAATAGGTGATTGGGCTATTTCATTCGGCTTTGAAGAACAACTTAGCGGATCTAAAGAATCCGATCCTTTTGAAGAACTAGAAGAACTAGAAGAACTAGAAGAACTAGAAGAACTAGAAGAACTAGAAGAACTTGTTTTTGATTTCTTTGAATTCTGTGAATCTGGTTTCTCTGAACTCCCTGAATTTGGTTTTTCTAACGATTTCTTGTTTTCATCCTTTTTAAATTGATCGACTGATTCCTCTAACAATTGATTCTGTGTTTGTGTGCGAATAGTCTCATTACCTGTAGTTTGGCTTCCATTCTTTCCCTCGATCTTGGACTCTATTAACTCAGAGGTCGATTTTTTTTTTTGTTTGTTTTGCCCGGTGAATTTTAGGCAATGCATGGCGACACATACGATAGTTAGAGTGACCGTACCATAGGGACTTAGGGTGAAAGCAACTCCGAGTAATCGAGATATTACAAACCGATTGACAAAGTAATTATTCGAGCCATAAAAACCAGCGCGCAAGACAAGACGGCATATCGGTTTTGCGATGGAATGAGTGAAACAGTTAGAGAATGAAGGTTCATGACGCTTGGGTTTCTGGTTATTTAGCCACGTAATTCTTTCAACGTAATTGATAATCCTTCTAGTGACACCCCAAGTGATAACAAACAAGCCAGTAGCTGCGCTTCCTTTTGCTAAATCTGTTTTAGTAAGGTTTCTGACTGTTTTTGTAATATTAGAACGAAGATTAGGAAGGTTATGTTCTACGTAGGAAATATATCCTGAAATATGGGTCTTTGTATAAGAAAAGGCTTCCAGCATTTTCTCTTTTGCTAATTGGATAGTCATATGTTATACCTCTTTGTAGTGATTAAATTATAAAAAGACCAGTTTATATTACACATGCTTTTTTTTGCAATTAAATCGTTCAATTCTATAAAATAAAAAAAATAATTTCAAAAGAAATGCATCAAATTTTTGTTAAAATAAATTTTACATTGTTTTTTGTTGTTGGAATTGGACTCTTGCTCAATGGATGCTCTCGTTCTTCTTCTCCCAAAAAATCAACAGGTAGGGGGGAGTATATTGTTCGAAATCACAATGAAAAACTTTTACACATTGATGCCGCGGAACCGAAGCAACGAATGACATACCCTTGGGAAAATGGGCAGTTCGCTACTATTCCAAAAATCACAAAAGATTTTTTCAGATGTCAAGGGAGTAGCCTTCATCCCGCGAAAATTGTCCACAAAAACGATGAATTGTCATATGTATATGATTGTGGAGGTTATCAAAGGCACAGCCTTCCTTTGCGAAATGGAAAGGAATTTATCTATCCCATTCTCATAGACCTATTAAATGACCTACAAAAGAAAACAGAAAAAAAAGTAGTCATTACAAGCGGCCATTCTTGCCCTGATCATTATCGTTATGTAGATACAGAAGGGCAGTGCAATTCTAAACATCTTCTTGGAGCAGAGGTCGATTTTTATTTACAAGGAATGGAAGAGTCTCCAGAAAAAATCGCGGAGCTCATTTTTGCATACTATCGAGAACAAACAAAATATCACAATCTGACTGAATACCAGGTATTCAAAAAAGAAGAAAAAATTGAGAATAGAAATGTAGATACCGCATGGTATAACAAAGAAATCTATCTGAAGATTGTAAAGAAAAACGAAGGGCGCGATTTGGATAATCGTCATCCTTACCCTTACCTTTGCGTGAAAGTTCGATTTGATTGGGACTTACATGAACCAGTCACCTATTCATGGGAAAAAGCTTTTCATCATATTCACCGTTGGTGAAAATTCTTTCCTTAAATCTGAAAATTATCATATAATGGCTTATTCTTTTTGCCGATGTGGCGGAATTGGTAGACGCGGTAGACTCAAAATCTACTTCTAGCAATAGAGTGCTGGTTCGAGTCCGGTCATCGGCACATTCCCGAACGTTTTGTCAGAAATGGTTAAACGTTCGGTTTTTTTCTTAACTCTTTCTGAAATCATCCTATAAGAGCTTTAGTAGTTCGATATTCCTTTCTCAAAAACCAGTTTTCCAGTGAATATCGAAGCAAGAAGTTTTTTTTTAAAATATAATGTGGAAATATATATAAACCACTCTAGTTAAAAAGCTTGAAAATATTGTTTAATTCTGATAAATTACAATATTATACTTTATCCTTACAATTGATTTGAGGGTTATTTGTTTTATGATTAGAATTTCATATCCAATACTTGACGAAGCTTGTTGTGCTATTCAGGGCTTTGCGGGGGCTCATCTTGTAAATGCTATTCGAGGTGCACAAATTTTTAATCCTGTCAATGCAGCCATATGTTTTGCTGGTATTGCTTTAACAGAAAAGGTTATTTATGAATTAAGTAACCGCGTTATTCCTGGATCTACAGGATTTTTGGGTCCAATCCCTATTGGAACTAAAAATATTGTATCTTATGGTGTAGCTACCTATACAACGTTTAAAATTATGCAATTAGTAGGCTTAATTTTCGTAGTACCTAAAGCAATCTTAGTGATAGGTAGTGTCTGCTCAGGAGCTTTGATAATAGGTGGTGCTGAAGCTTTGATAATGCGTGTCGCTGAACTATTATAAATACTGCAAAACTTCTGAAGCATTCATGTAAAACCCACTCAAATTGCTCAAAAGTGGAATGCCGAAGCGGCAATACTTCATAAATTCTGTTTCACTGCTTTCTTGCACTTCGATCTTTTTCCTTAAGATGGCAATTTCTTCTTTAGCTGAATGGATTTTTCCTTGCTCTGTAAATCTTTCATAATTCACCTCTACAAAATAATATTAGTGGTGGTTTCCAAAATCCAATCTGATAGAATATCTAAAACTACAGGCGCAATAGTTTCTTCAATTTTTCCATACTCTAAAATAGATCCAGTTTCACATGTTTGAAAGAAATGATTCAGTTTTGGAAATTCAATAATCCTAAAATTTCTGTTTCCAGCCTCTTCAAGAATTTTGGCAATGACGGGAAGATTTTGTTTTGGAGAAACTTGTGAATCGAGTTCGCCATTGATCACCAAGACAGGAATCTTAAGGTTCTTTAATGAGATTATTGGATCATAAGTCAGGTAATAGCGGAACCACCTTGAGTTGCAACGCTTCATTTGGGCCTCCATAACCTCAGCACTTGTTTGTTGTTCCTCTTTGGATAAATTGACCAACTGTTTTGCGATGATTTTTAGTAACAGTGTCTCAGCTTTTTCAAGATTAGATTCATTTTTGATTATAGACAATACCTGCTGCTGAAAATCAAGTTGATGACTTAGCTGCTCTTCTGTAATTCCCATAGTACGAGAAATTAGGGCCTCTTGTGCATAAACAATTGCCTCACCAGTTACGCAAGGACCTGCCATTAACACAATAAAAGCTACGTCCTTCGATTTGACTGCTACCATTGGAGCAATCAATCCTCCCTCACTATGACCAATTAAACCTATCTGTCCTGCATCAACTTCCTTTCGAGTTTTCAAATATTCGACACCAGCCAATGCGTCAGTAGCAAAATCTGCAGTAGTCGCAATGCCGTAATTTCCCGTAGATTGTCCGATCCCACGCTTATCTACGCGTAATACTACAAAACCTTGTTTTGTAAGATGGTCAGCTAAAACCAAAAAAGGCTTGTGTCCAAATACGGTTTCATCACGATCAATTGGACCAGAGCCAGCGATGAGCAAAACAGCAGGAGATGGTTTTTCTGATCTAGGAAGAGTTAAAGTACCAGCTAACGTCACGTTTGCAGTTAAGTTAGGGTATTTAACTTCTTCTACATCGTAAGAAATCACGCTTTTTGGCTCTTGAGGGCGTAAAGGTTCAGGAACCTTTTCAAGTGATTCATCTAAAGCAGCTAACAGACTGAATACAGTAAATAAATTCTTAATCATCCGAGTTCTCGTTTTCTTTTCCATTATAAACATGTTGAAAAATAAACACTATTGTCTCCGAAGATTATCAAAATAGTTTTGTTGTTCTTTTAAAGCTTTCAGCCTACTTACAAGGATATGAACATTTGCAAACGGATCCTCTTTAGGGTTATCATGCTGCTTCGAAACCAATTCTGAAGCTCGCTTGCAAGCTGCCTCAATCAAAAGGAAAGTTGTATTGAAAATTTGCACACCATCTTTATCGTAGCTTTCAAAGCCTGGCAATTTTTTAATGCTTTCAAAATGTGTTGAGGACCTCCAAATCCCGATTCACGCATTTGAAAGTGGAGATATGGCCACAGCTCAAAACAAGGATTAGACACGATCGGAACAAAATTTTTAGATTTGCAGACTTGAATAGCATCTAGAAATGCTGAAGGATTATTGTCGCGATCGAATACGCAAAATATTTGATCATATTTAACCCCATCTTCTTTGGATTTTCTTTTTGCAGTGTTTACAATACTTCTAGGATCAGTTCCATCACCTTTGCAGATATGAACATGCACACGCAAACTTCTTGCAAGCTCACTAAAATAATCGATTTCTGTTTCCCCTTCACAGACGACTAAATCAATAGGGGAATAGCGATTATCAGGCTTTCGATAGGATTTGATGGAGATATTTTCTGCAAAATGTATAGAGTTTTTATAGATTTACTGCTATTTTAACCTAATTTCCGTACGAATTTTATAAAGGGTTCAAGCTCATAGATGTTGCGCATTCCCTCGACAAAATGGTTCGATAATTGTCCGGTCATCGGCACATTCCCGAACGTTTTGTCAGAAATGGTTAAACGTTTGGTTTTTTTATTTCCAAATTATCGCTGAAACTGGCCTATGAGTCTATTGACTTTTTAAGCAGATTGTCTGTAATGGTAGTATTAGTTTTCTTGTTCAATTTAATCGGATCTTGTATTCCAGAGTATGAAGCGGGGATAAGGAGACTTCTTTCCTCTGAACAAAAAGCAAATAGTAAACCTATTCAGGAAGACCGATCATTCCTGAAGAAAACGGAAAAGGAGAAGAAATATGGGTAGAATGATTATTCTATGGTTATTAGGCGTTCCTATTACGATCATTATTTTGTTAAAAATATTTGGAATTATCTAAAGAATATCAAATGACCTAATTTCCTAGGTTAATTTTCAAATTTCCTTATAATTTTGTCTACAATCATTTCAAAATTATATGGATGGTCATGGATCGTGTCGCAGAGGAGGATCAAAAAACTTCATCGGCTTATCAGGAAAGTAAAATAGAAACTCTTCTTGCTTTTTGGGATACACTTACGAGAATTACTCAGCTCACTTTCCATGCAAAGACACAATCAAAAGAGGAAAAAGGGTGGAATGGAAAAGGGCAAGGTGAAGTGCTCATCACAAAGGAATGTCCTCATACGTTGCTCTTTAGTGAAAAGGGGACTTGGCACGGGAAACAGAGCGGAGAGGTCAGTTTTAGCAATATCTTTCGTTGGACTTTGAACCGGAATAGGGGCTTGATTTCTTTGGAACATTTGCGTCGAGGCCCAGACAACCCAGTCTTTCTTTTTCATCTAGCTCCTATTGGCAAACATTCCTTGGCATCAGTCGATCCCCATCTTTGCAAAAGAGATCGTTACTTTGCACAAATTCATTTTGACAGCCATGGCCTTCATTTACACTGGAGAATCATCGGCCCCAAGAAAAATGAAAAAATTAATTACTACTATTCTTGATTTTATTGAGAGAGCATGAAAAATCCTTACTTTAGTTTGATTGGTAGTGTTTGGCATTATGGAGTTAAATCACGCTGGGCAATCTGTGGTTATTATTTAGCCTTTATTCTCGCACAAGCGAGTTTAAGTCTAAGTCCTTATGCGTTTGGCCAGGCGATTAATGTTTTACAAAATTTCGAACCAAATCGACTCCAAGAAGTAATTTTCTGGTTAGGCTTTGGCGTATTGGTCACACTGCTCTTTTGGGTCTTCCATGCTCCTGCACGCATTGTAGAACGAACTATTGCTCTAAAAATTCAACAAGCTTTTCGCCTTCATCTGTATCAACAACTGACTCGTTTACCTCTAAAATGGCATCAAGAGCACCATTCAGGTAATATTATCACGCGACTGAATCGCTCTTCAGCTGCTCTCTATCGATTTGCTGAAAATCAGTTTATGTACATTGAAACGATCGTTAGATTCATTATTTCAATAGGTTTTTTATTATGGATCTCCCTCCCTGTGGGTTTGGTCAGCTTATTGTTCTGTCTATTCATTTTAATCCCTCTAATTTTATTCGATCGGGCGTTGATTCCTTTATATAATGCGGAAAATGAAACTGAAAACCGGGTGGGTAGCGTCTTATTCGATTATATTAGTAACATGACCACTGTATTGACATTGCGTTTGGGTGAACTCACTCGCTCTAATCTTTGGCAACGGATGTTATCTATCTGGCCTATCTTTCGAAAAGAAATAACCGTGAATGAAATAAAATGGTCTTTAATAATGAATCTGTTTTCAATCTTTCAAGCAATTACATTGGGAGGTTATGTCATTTATTCATTGCGGGGTAATGAAATGATTGTAATAGGGCTTGTTGTAATGATTTTTCGTTATCAATGGGAACTTAATAACGTATTTCAAGTCTTAAATCTGTATTTTTCAGAAATAGTGCGAATGGATACAGATGTGAAGGGGATTCAACCAATTCTCAATGACATTCAAAAATATGCTCATCTCCCTCAGGGAAGAGCGATAGCATCACAATGGCACACTATTACTGTTGAAAATCTTGTATTTCACCATGAGTCTGGAGCTGGACAAGGACAAATTTTTGACCGTGTAGATTTTGGTATTCGACGTGGAGAAAAAATGGCTCTAATTGGTTATAGTGGGGGAGGCAAGAGTACGCTTTTAAACTTACTATGTGGGCTATACTCGCCTTCTTCTGTACATCTCAAAATAGATGGGGTTTCTTTTAACAACTTTGAACCTATTCAATCCATCGCGACTCTAATTCCGCAAGATCCTGAAATATTTGAGAACACTATTTCTTTTAATATTACTCTAGATTTGCCAGCCGACGAAAAACAAATTCAACAGGCAGTTTATTTAGCTGGATTTACTTCTGTTCTTGAGAAACTTCCGCAAGGCCTTAAAACTGACATTCGGGAAAAAGGACTTAACCTCTCCGTTGGTCAAAAACAAAGATTGGCTCTAGCTCGAGGACTTTTTGCAGCTCGCTATAGTTCATTGATTCTAATGGATGAACCCACCTCAAGTGTGGATCTTCCAACCGAAAAAAAAATTCTAACCGGTGTAATCAATGCTTTTCCAGATTCAGCCATGATTATCTCTCTACATCGATTACATTTATTACCCCACTTTGATCGAGTATTGATGCTCGATAATGGACGAGTGATAGCAACAGGTTCCGTGCGAAAATTGCTAAATTCTCCAGGACCTGTCTACAATCTATGGAGAGATTATCTTGATAATGGGAATGGGCAAGTGTAAATGAGGAGCGGCGCAATCGGGGGCTTGATTTCTTTGGAACATTTGCGTCGAGGCCCAAGACCGCCCAGGGTTTCTATTTGATGTTGTCATACTTTGCTGCGAGAATAAAATCGCTTTCAGATAGACCATTAATCTTATGAGTCCATAAGAGAACTTTGACTTTCCCATAAGATAACAAAATATCAGGATGGTGATCTTCTTGTTCGGCAATTTCTCCTATTTTATTTGTAAAAGCTAGAGCTTCTTGAAAATTTTTAAAAACAAATTCTCTTTCAAGATGGTGTTCATTCACTACTTTCCAATTCTTATCTAGTTGGCATTGTAGTTTTATTAGCGACTCACCTGTAAGAGGAGGAACATTCCCTCTGCAAGGAATGCATCTTTTTTTTGATAAATCACAATTTGAGTTCATGCAGTTTAGTCCTTTAGAGGTTTGTCAACGCTCTTAACCTTTGTGAAATATCCAATATATTGATATCGTTGAGGCATCAGCCAAAGAGATTTTTAATGATAGTAATAATCAGTAAATAAAATAAATGCAAGAAGAGGATTATGGTAACAAGCAACGCAGTGAAAGCCGAAGAATATTACAAGTTGATAGGAACAAAGAATGTAGAAGCAATCAAGAAATACTTGGATTCTGAAGTGGAATTTTATAGTCCATTAGCAATCCTAAAAGGAAAAGAAGCTGTCACAGCAGCCACGAGCAATTTTATGAATGCTTTGAAATCTCTTACGATACGAGCTAAATTTGGGTCAGAAGATCAGGCAATGATCGTTTACGATGTAGATATTCCTGGAGTAGCAGACAATTTCCCAGGAGCTTCTCTATTAACTTTTCGCAATAACTTGATCGTGAGAATTGAGCTGTTTCATGATACTAGTCGTTTTGCAAGGGAATTTTAACAAACCTTTGAACTATCCAGAAATTCCGGGCAGTTCAATGAGTTCTACCAGTCATGAATGATGTTCAGATCACGCAACTTCTTCATACATTCAACAAAAGAGTGTCTAACCTAATAACCTGAGTTTTGGGTTTATCTCATTGAAAATTAGCGATATCACGAGGCGAATTTCAAATATCGCTTCGCAGAGAATATTAAATCAATATGCTCAAGAAGCGGTATCTTGAAAGTTGCCCGTTAGATTGCTAAATTCCGAGGAGAGAAAGCCAAAACTCAGGTTAATATACGCAGAAATTGGAAAGGTCTTTTCTTGAGAAGGGGATGATTTAAGAGAAATGAAGTATTCATCCACATTTCCAATTTCTAAAATATCATCAACATCAAAGTTTTGGCTTACATGATCGAGTAGTACGACATCATCTTTATGAATTGTCTGTAATCCTTGACACAATTCGGACTTGGCTCTACGAATAGCTTCAGGAGCATCCTCTGCTACATAAAATGCACTTTGATGGTACTCAGTAAATTCATGCGGTTGATAAGCGCCAAGATTAATAAAATAGAGTTTTTTTGAGGTCGTATCTTGAGAAGGAGTTTTTGATAATTCAATCTCATATCCATCTATATTTTTTAGGTGAAGGTAAGAATCGATATGAAAATGATTCAAGTTGCCAAACCATTTTTTAGCAAGCAAAGGATAGGTTTCTTCAATACAAGAGCCAATAACAAAAACAACATCATGTAGTTCGATATTGCAGCGATCTGCTCGGCCACCTAAATAAACTGCAAATAATTTGGGTTCATTCATCTGCTTTTCCTTGGCTATTCAAAATAGTTTCTCATTAAGAATTCAGTCTATGAAATACTGATTTGATATTTATGTCAAAATATAAAACTAGTAGACACTCTCTAAAGAAGCTCTTAACTTATTTTGATATAGCTATGCTTCCGCAATATCGTTCTCTGAATTCATGTCGAAGCGAATATTTTGTGTATTATAGTCTTCATTGCTATTATAATCATATTCAGCACGCGATAAAGCCTCGTTCTCCAATTTCTTCCAATCATCCAGAAAAAAATAAGCGACAATAATGGAAGAAATGTTTCTGTCGCTTCCGATCACATTATATACGACATCTATGATCATCTTGTTACATCTTTCATCAAATTCTTCGGAGGAATAGTAACGAGATCGATTCTCTTCGTGTTCTCGCAGTCTTTCTCTTAATTCTTGCATTCTAGAAAAATAAGGAAATATATAAGCTCTGTACTTCTTTAGCTGTAGACATGTTGTTCGAGAGAAATTATCGATTGTAAGATTCGCTGTGTCATGTTCTACTCCTTCCTGATGAAGAAGTAACGAGTGGATGAGTGATGCTGGGATGAACCTGTTGCCCAAACGATAACGACTCTCATCCAAAAAAATAAGCTGCCCTTTCCCTTTCATGTATTGAAAAATGGGCTTGATCATGTCTAAATTATATGAAAGACAATGGCCAGCTCGAATGAGTATTGCCGAGTTTTCTACAAGTTTTTTGCGATGGCAATGTAAAAAATTTATCTCCAGATCGAGATGATGAGAAAAAATACAAGTTATTTTAGCAATCAATTCGAGAAATGGCGCACTATGATTGCGCGAAAGCAGGTTCGTGAGAGGAAAATCTCTGTCCAAAAAAGGGAAATCATTGCCTAATTCAAGCAGTATTCTAAAAAAGCGCAATTCCTTATCCTTGTTCGGATTATCCAATAAATGAATGATGAAGCTTTGTCTGACATCATTAAATCGTTGTTGATTGTTTTTTACCGACTGAAAAATGACCCTAAAAACATTCTCATTCTTATGGTCTATGGCAATATCTAATAATTTTATCATCTGAGGGCTGCTCAATGATGTCAGTAACTGCGGATTTTCCTTTATCCTATTTTCAAGCCATACGAAATTCAATGTGAAAGCAGGGTTGTTTCTATTATAAAAATCTAGTGTTTCTTTGAAACTTCCTTTAAACAGATTTACTTTTGGAATATAACCAAATAAAAAGCCTAAAGCGAAGAAAGGAGAGATAAGGATTGAGATGAGATTTTGCAATTCATTCTTTACAGAATCAAAGGATCTAATAACCCAAACCCATTTTACTAGATCAAACATTATTGCAAACATTGCCATGTGTGTTGCAACGAAAAATCGATATACAATTTGGTCTATACGTTTAACAATGCTTAGTTGTTCTACGCTTCTAAAGCTGTTTGCGCCAACTAACAAAATCTCGCCTATCGCAGAGCTTCCCGATGGAGCAAATGGTGGCTCATACCATACAATTCTATTGCTTTGATTATTTACATTCATAAAAGTTTAGTTGAGCATTTTGACGATTTGCTTCTAATAGGCCTATGAGAGAGAGTTTTTACGTGGTGAAAATATTTATCTTTTTGTGTAGTCTTTTAGTTATAAGATGTCATGCTTCTTCGTATGAAGAAGAACTGAGGAGTATCAGTATGTCGGATCATGTGTTTGTTGTTTCTGAGTGGTTGCCTAAGGAAAATCATGAAGATGAATTATGGGATTTTTTTAAAGAGCTTATGACATTAACTAAAAAAAGTGAAAATGGTTGTATAAGAGCGCATGCCACTCGACAAATTTCCCATCCAGGCGCTCCAGGAAAATCTAAATATACGATCGTACTTCTTCAAGAATATAGAAATATTGCAGCTTTTGATACTCACTGTCAATCAGATTATGTGAAGGATGCTTTTCAAAAATACGTGGAAAATAAAGAAACGTCAATAGTGGAAGAATGGCGTTGTAGGCTTTTCGGTGAAGATTAGTAATACCTCTATCAAAGACATTTTTTTTATGAATGGCCTTGGAGTTTTTGCCATTTACTGGATTTAATTCGATAGAGTACATGTCGCTTGAGTGGATGGTCATCAGAAAGCTTGGGATGATCAAAGTCATCGATTTCATCATGATCCATACCGATCTTTTCCATGACATGTCGTGAGCGAATGTTTTTTACAGCCGTAAATGAGACAATTTCTGGTAAAGAAATTTTTTTGAAGCCATATTGTAACGTTGCTTTAGCACCTTCTGTTGCATAGCCTCGTCCCCAAAAATGCACTGACCCTAGAGTGATTTAATCAACGCGCCAGTGCATTAATACACAAAAAACAACCGGATACTGATGTATTTATCTATTTTAGATTCCACTACGTAAAGGACCAAATAGGTTTTGATTCCAAAGCTCTTGAAGTCTTTTTCCTGCCTCTGAAGATCTATTTTCAATACTCTCACCAAGTTTCGCAACTTTCGCCACGCAAGGTTGACAAAAATAAGTATTGGTACCTAAATTAATAGATTTTGGATTTTTTTGAATTTCAGACCACATTCTAGAGAATCGTTCTGTATTGCAGGATACGCAATGCAAAAAAATACGCCGAGTTCGTGTCTCGTGTCCTATAGATTTCTCTTCTTCCTTTTTCCATGTTTCAATAACAACATTGGGATTTTTATCATTAGCAAATTTAAAAAAGTGTGAGAGCTCTTGGGAAATTTGCTTATCAAGCTCTAATCGTCCAAAATTCATATTTTTCTCCATTTTTTTTATTTTTCATGTAAAAGAGGTGGTAGATCCCAGGCAGACTGCAATTGGGAGTAAACATGATAGGGTAACTGAATGAGTACAGGATTTTTCCATTTGTCAAGCCAACGAAGAATTCTCTCTAAGTTGTCATAGCTCATTGCTGTACAACCAGCTGTACCTGAATTACAATTGCGCCATATATGAAAGAAAATTGCAGAGCCTTTTCCCGGTATTGATTGAGGGAAATTGTGATTCACCACTAAACCAATTTCATAAAGCGGTTCTCCTCCCATTCTTTCTGAACTACTCCAATCAGGAGTTACTTCTCTGCTATCCACAATGGAATTATAAAAATGAGACAGAGGATCATCTACTGCCTCCGTGAATTCATTAATCTCCAGATAATCCATTTTTAAATGAGCAGTTTCAGATCTTGGAAAGAAACCGAATACATGGCCAAGTGAAAAAATGCCAGCTGGAGATCTCAAATCACCCTCAGATTTATTAACAGGTTGATTGTCGATAAGATTATGCAAACCAATCCCCCAGGCCATCCCAGATTTTCCAACAACAACTGGAATAGGTGTACTAATCAGAGTCCATTGTTCATCTTGATCTCCCTTTTCAAACAATCGCATGTACCCACTCTTTTCTTCCCAACTTTCGGTGGTAACGACTAATAGCTGCAAATGGTTTCCCAGGTTGTTAGCAGCAATAGAATATCCATTGGAAATAAATGCTATGAAAAAGCAAATAGCTGTAACTAGTTTCATTTTTAGATACCTCTGTTGACGACACGCTCTAGATTGTTTTTTTTAGTGAATCGCTATTGAAGTGCGACATCAAATCTTACCTTCAATAGGTTCGAAAAATCAAGCTTAATTGTGCTCACACACAAGTGAGCTTTCGTGTTATTTATGCGAGCCGAAAACTTTATCTAAAATATAGCCACCTAAAGTGGCATGAAAAACCGTGTGAACAAAAACAGGCAATGCACCTGCGTAAAAACCTGAAAAGCGATGTCGATGTATTAATGTTCGTACTACAGATGATACTTTCATTTGTTGTAGGTCAGCATCCATTTGAATGCGTGTTTTAACAAAGTCCACAGGCAATCCCCAGGTGATAAGGCCTATTGCAATTAGAACACTTGTGATTCCTTGCCGCAAGTATGGGTGTGTTTTCTCTTTATCAAAGAGATCAAATTGTTTTTTAGATTCATTATTGATCGTCATCACAGTAGTCCACACAACACCTTGACGAAATAAATTTACACCAACTCCCCGATATAAAGAACTGATTCCATCTTGATTAAATCTTTTTTTAAAAAATGTGCTATAACGTTCCCGTTCTTTAACACGATAGGCCATTAATTGCTCAAGAGGAAGTATGACTAAAGAATCAAACAATGCTACAGAAAAGCCCGTTACTACTTTCGCATTCGTTCCCTCTCTAGTAAATGTTTCTGGGAATTTTTTAATGAGTTGTTCGTGTGTATAGCCGATAACGGGCCATCTAACAGCTTCTCTTAAAACTCGCCGAGGAAAATTAGTTAGAATGGTATTATAAAAACCAAAAACACCTCTTTCTTTCACTATGCCACTAATAATTTGCCAAGATGCATGCTTAGGATTTGCCTGAGCTGTTATTTTCATTAATTCCAAAGGATGTTCAAAAGGAAATCCGCCTATACTACGGAGTGCGCCTAAAAAAATAAGGCTTGGTAATTGGGGTTCTCTGTTAGCAGGCTGGGTCATTCCACTACTCCTTTGATTTGCAATACCATTCCGGAACAGAGTCAGTTAACATATTGACTATGTTGATCTTGTTAAACAAATTGAATATTTCTTCTTGTGATCTAGCTATTATTTCTATTGAAGGTGGCAGTTGGTCTATTTCTTCAACAAATATACGGATGTGATTTAGGCGGTATTCCCAACCACGCCGAAAAAAAGAACATCTATTAGAAAAATGCTTTGGTATGTATTGCTGTGCCTGATCAAATGTATCGAATTCTTTTTGAAATAAAATCTGATGATTTTGTAAATGTGAATCCCTAATTTTATATACAGCAACAACTGGCTTTTGCTGCCACCTTGTTATTTGATATTCTCTAATACGAAAAAATTCATCGTTTAAACTTTTATGAGAATGTAAATCAGAATAGATATGATCCTTGAAAGCATAATCCCCATGATAGTCAGCATGTTCACTCATTAAAATCGCTTGTACGTTTAGACAATTAGTAATTTCTGCTCTGATTTCTACTGCCTCTATTGAATGCAATAAAACATAAAATAATGATATGAAAAAAAATTTAACGAATGGGTTGCTAAAGGTATATTTACTCATTTTTTATCTAAATTTTTTTAGCAACGCTATGAAAAGTCTCGAATAGAGCTTTTATCAAGTATACTTCGAATTGCTTTACCATTCCCAATCATCCTCGTCAAAGTGATTGGAAAATTCGCCTAATAAGGAAGGTTCTTTACGCTTTTTCTTAGGAGCTTTAAATTCTTGTTCCCCTCCTTCTCTGGCTTGCTTTTCGGGTGAGATTAACAATCCCTCTTTAGTTACTTTGAAAACAAGATCCATATTTTCTTTGAATCCTGCTTGTTGAATGATTGTTTTAGGAATTCTTACGCCAAATGAGTTCCCTATCTGAATAATATGAACCATACGTACGCCCTCTTTATGTATACCGAAGTGATTTCAAAATTTGGATTTTTGGCTTCGCCAAAGCCCCGGGATTAAAACATAAAAAACGGTCCCATATTATAATATTGGGCCGTTTTTTATGTTTTAATCGCGGGAGCTTTCGCGTTGCCAGAAACCAAATTTTGAAACCACTTCGGTATAATTACATTAACATTATTGCAATTTTTGAAGGGTCAGCAAATTAGTTAGATTCGTTTACACGCTCTTGGAAGATGTGGGTATTTCCAAATGTTTTTTTTGGTGGGGGGATAACTCTTCTACATAGCAAATATTGCTATATTGGCTTTTATAACGAGATAATACTTCTCTTGGGCCTAAGATAATAGTGTCGCTATTATTTAAAGGAAGCCCGAGGAATTTTCCTCCATTTTGAAAAGGGTATAGCAGCGAAACCTCATTTTTGATAGATACGTTATGTTGATCTCCAATGATTGATTTTTCCTTTACGCCCTTTAGAATGACTACTTCACCATATTGCCAGTCTACCCGATTAGATGTTGCACGGATATCGGGTAAAATCTTCCACAACGGCAAAACAAGTTCTCTGATACAGGCAATTCTGGTCAAAAAGTTAGGATATTCCTGATGTATAGATTGGTATTTCTTCCACCCTTGTGCAAGCCTGTAAAGCTTCTGATCAATTGAGTCTGTTGCGCTATTATCTAGAGCAAAGAGAACGGTAGATTTACAAAGACCCCATTTTGCATATTTAGCGAGTTTGTTTGTGATAAATGTATTCCATTCGTAATTACACTTGCCGTAGTAGGAAGGTTTTTGCACTTCGTCAGCAATCAATTTCTCTATAGATTTATCGTATTCTATCTTCAAGGTTTTTATGTCATCTTTTATTAATTGTAATGTTAGTGCGGGAAATAAAATTGAAGAGCTTGCATATTTTAACATAAAAGTTTCATGGCGAACTGTACCGTATTTCCTCAATAGCATTTCACTAGGTAGTAGTTCTCCTTCTTTTAGCAGGGAAGGAATATTTAAAGAGTGAACAGCATGTGCTATAAAATTGCCAGAGTGTTGCGAAAACCAGTTATCAAAAGAAATTGAACAAATTGGCCTATATACCCTAATGTGCTTTTTTGTTTCTAATTGCCAGATCTTTTGATTGAGAGGTTCTAAAGGGATTTTATTTTTGCGAACTTTTTTACAAAAAGAATCAAGATAGGAACATGAACAGAACCAGCCTGCTATTTTTCGTATCAAAGCATCCAATTTCACGTTGTAGTTTTCTATTTTTTTGTTCCATTCAAAAACATTGCAATATATTTGAATAAGTTGATTTTGTGTAAGATTGTTATTACGCAAAGAGTTCTCTAACTGTGTAATAAAAAAAGATGTAATTACATTGAACTGGCTTTGGTAAAAGCTGCCACACCCTTTGGTATTAATGAAGGTGCTATTTTTGGAAGACGAGTTTTTCTGTTTTTTAAAACAAAAAGACTCTGAGCTAAGTTTAGAAAGAGTTAATTCTGTAAGACAAATCATATTTATAACATATTTGAAAACTGATTTCTTTCTACGAACAAATATTAGTACATATTGTATATTTAAGATAGTAAATCAACGTATATTGCTCGTCAATACAATTTTTATTCCACATGTTTTTCGATAAGTGGTCGACGGAATCAGATCAATCTATAGGCGTGAACCGATTCTTTTGCTGTCCTTTCGTGATTACTCATCGGAGCTGGATATTTTTTATATCCAGCATGGTACTTTTCCTTATACCACGCATGAATGGCCTTAGGAGGAAAATCGCGAAGTTCAGGAATCCATTTTTTAATATAGATACATTCAGGATCGAATTTTTTCTGCTGAGTCCAAGGATTGAAAATGCGAAAATAAGGCTGGGCATCGCTTCCACAGCTCGCTATCCATTGCCAGTTCCCATTGTTCACAGCAGGGTCATAATCGATCAAAGTTCGAGCAAAGTATTTTTCACCCCATCTCCAATCGATATGTAAATCTTTGATAAGAAATGAAGCTGTAATCATTCGAATGCGATTAGGCATAAAGCCTGTTTCGTTCATCTCTCTCATTCCTGCATCGACAATTGGAAAACCGGTAGAGCCTTTGCACCATCGCTGATAAGCTTTTTTGTTATAAGACCATTCGAGCTTATCAAATTTGGGATGAAACGCACCTTTAAAGACGTGAGGAAAGAAAAAGGCAATCGATGTAAAAAAGTCTCTCCAGTAAAGAGAACGGATCAGCTCGTGGTGCGGACCTAGATTGTGACAGATTGCCGCATACACTTCGCGAGGAGAGCAGACCGTGAATTTTAGACAAGGAGAGAGATGTGTAGAGAACTCTTCTGCGGGAAAATCTTTTAATTTTTTATATCTACTAAAAGAACCTAATTTTTCGAGAATTTTTAACGCTTCTGCCCTTCCGCCAACAAGTTCATTTTTTATCTCTTGCTTGGGAAAGGTCGACTTGTTGTTTGCAAAGGGAATCGATCCATGAAAGTAATTGGACCATTGATTTTGGAGGGGAGGCAATACTTTCTGTTTTGAAGCATTGCGAAAATAAGGAGTGAAAATTGTGTAAGGCTTCCCATCTTTTTTCAGAGTCTCTTCAGGTGGGTGAAGAAGAGCATCATCGAAAGAATAAAAGGGAATATGGCCCGCTTCACAAACTTTTTCGAGCTTTTTGTCTCTTTGACGGCTATAGGGAGTATAGTCTCGATTTACAATCAAAGTCTCGATATGAAGTTCTCGTATGCATTTGCGCACAACTTCTTCGGATTTGCCCTTAAAGAAGAAGAGACTGCCTCCTTCTTTTTGTAGTTGATTTTCAAGATCTCTGAGAGACTCAATCATAAATTTCAGACAATGATCGCTTCTAAAAGGATTTTTCTCGATCTGTTCTGGTGTAAAAACGAAGGCGGGAATGACAATTTCTGAAGATTGCAACGCAAAAATGAGACCTGTATTATCCTGAAGCCGCAAATCGCGCCTAAATAAAAAAAGAGATCTTCGAAACTTCCTTTCCATTTTCTATCCTTTTGCGATATGTGTTGCCAACCTGCTGAAAATAAGAGCATGAAATGGGTAAAGAATATACCAATAAAATCGACCCCAGACTCCCTTTGGGCGAAAAGTGGCAGTTTGTATTAAATCTCCCCCTGTTTCATAAGGGGTGATTTTAAATTCAAGCCACGCCTCACCAGGCAATTTCATTTCAGCATAGAGAAGCAGACGTCGATTTTTTTCATCTGCTAACAAAACGCGCCAGAAATCGAGAGTGTCTCCTACTTTCAGCTGGGTTGGATGGGTCCGTCCTCGGCGCAACCCAACTCCTCCCACCAATTTATCTAGAAAACCTCTCACTTTCCAAGCCCAATTCATGGTAAGCCAACCTCTTTTTCCTCCTAAAGCCCATACCCGTTTTTGCACTTGTTCTATAGGACAAGAAAAACGGATGGTCCGTTTATCGCTCAAGATGCCGAATTGAGGAACGTGGACATAAATAGACAGATCTGGATTTAAAGCGGAGCCACTTAACGTATCTTTCCAGCTTGAAGGTACCCAATCATCTTCGATACGAGTAAAAGCCAGTTGTAGAGCTTGCTTATAAGAGAGTAGTTTTCTTGGAAAAAGAGTTTGAATTCGATTTTCTTTGCAAACTGCATTATTAATGAGACTTTCAACTAGGAAACGGGCAAGTGAAAAGCTTGTGCTAGTCACAAAGAAAAGCCAGTAGGAGGAGAGGCGCGGCGTAAGAACGGGAACCGTGAAGATTTTCCGCTTCAACCCCCGCATTTTAGCGAAATTTAATAGAAGGTCTTTGTAGCTCATGACATCAGGTCCTCCGATCTCAAAGGACTGTCCAAAGCAAACTGGATTTCCCAAAACGAGCGTTAGATAAGCTAGAACATTGCGTATGGCGATCGGTTGGGTGAGCTGCGTAAGCCATTTTGGGGCAATCATAATGGGCAGCTTTTCAACCAGGTCTCGGATAATTTCAAATGAAGCGCTTCCCGAACCGATAATGATTCCAGCCATTAAGATAGTCACAGGAACTTTTCCTATCTGGAGGATTTCGCCTACTTTTTTTCTCGAGGTTAAATGACGAGAAAGATGGGCTTCATTTGAGAGACCGCTCAAGTAGATGATTTGTTTTGCTTGTGTATTTTCCAACCGACTCACAAAATTTTTTGCTGAAGCAGCTTCTAATTCGGAAAATTTTTGCGAATAACTCATTGAATGGACTAGATAGTAAGCTGCATCGATATCAGCGGGAATTTTTAGCAAAGATAAAGGATCAAGGAGATCAGCTTCAATGATATGAACTTGAGACTGAAATATCTTAGGAATTTCAATCCGGTAGCGGCTTCTTACTAGAGCATAGACCTCGTGTCCTTCTTCTATCAGACGGGGAAGGAGACGAGCTCCAATATACCCATTAGCTCCAGTAAGTAAGATTTTCATAGCTCTCTTTTAAATGTCTATACACCCAAGTGATCTCAAAATTTAGTTTATGTCAACGCGAAAGCTCCCGCGATTAAAAGTTCAAATTGTAAATTGCAAGCCTGAACCCGTTTGACATCATCATAACAACCTCATAGACTTCTCCTTTAAAACTTATTAATTTTTTTTAAAACTGAAATTTTATGCGACCGTAAGAATACAAAAAAACATAAAACTAATAATCTTTATAGAAGTTAATTGCTAAATTTAATATAATTCCTATTAAATATTATTTTTTTTAATAAAAAAGGAGAATTTCAATGCGAACTTACTTCGTTACAAAACAAATAACAAATTTACAAGAAACCCTTTACGCTGCATTGAATGGTTTGTCTCAAACACATAAAACTTTGGGGCGTTTTTGTTCAGTTCCTGTGTCTATATTAGATGTTGGATTAGATACACTCAAATCTCCACTGGGTGTCATCGAGTATGTGGCTATGACTGCGATTAATCTAATTGGAGCAGCTTTTTTTAAGAACGTTAAATTGAAAGATGTTTTAGCCTACACTAATTGGACCAGCAATGATTTTTTCTGCTCTGAAGAGGCTCGCTTTACATTAAAAGATGTTTTGGTCAGCACTGAACATACCCTTATAGCAGCAGCGAATCTTCCTGTTAAACTTGTTGTAGCTGCTCCGAAAATCATTTTTCAATTTTTTGCTATTATAATTAATCCTGAAAAAGTCCAGTCTATTTCCTTGGAAAAACCGGTTTTTAAAGCGTAATTTATAAACAATGCTTAGTCATTTTAAGAAAGAGTTCATGAATTTGAACTCTTTCTTAAATTAAATATTGTCGTCTTAGATTTTTCCAGGCTTCTGTCGTTA
Source organism: Chlamydiota bacterium (assembly GCA_013286075.1). Next base: position 77,951 of record JABDGJ010000001.1, on the reverse strand, counting down.
ATCCCTCGCATGTAAGTCTCCCTATTCTCACTGTTAGCGTTCTGAATGCATCAGTTCCATGACTTGGGAAGTTGTGAAGTGGGTGGCTAGACCAGCAACCTTGCCGGTCATTCCATTTTAAATTGAATTTTTTTCGATGAATTTTGATAACTTATATGTTAATAATTATTTTTTACAGGGGTTAATATGAAAGTATCAAATTATTACGAGCAATCAGAAGGGATACCAGTACAAAATAGTTTTCAAATAAAAATACTATAGGCGGCTGATCGTCTCACTCTCTTCAGAGAAACAATAAAATTGGGAACATTGGTCGGACTAGTTATTTCAGCTTCAAGTGTAGTTTTTCATTTTGATCCAACCCTTGCTTTAAGTTGCACTGGGGTATGCGGAGTTTATTGGCTTCTTACTCGAAGATATGCCCAAAGGTTAGAACTTGACGCTCAAAGCATCATACAATATTGTAAAGAATTAAGAGATGGGGAACCAGTTTAAGATTTAGATTATATGAATTTTCGAAAGAATGTTGTCCTTTAAAAAACTTTTCGTTCTGTTTTATGAAAAGAGTACAAATAGGCACTGAAATGCTCTTTCGAATTTTCTACCGCACCATTTTCTTTTTAAGTAAGTCATTCAGAATTCGAAGCAAAACCAAATGCAGTCACGAACCTTTAAGTACTTCACTAGGATCTTTCTCGAAGTGGTGATAATCTACATAACCTCTACTCTCTTTCCAATCTCCCCCCCACTTCCATCCACGTTTAATAAAGGCTTGGTAGCAGGTTGTGTCTGGATCAATCATACCTTTAACTTTATTTTCGCGATCAAGATATTGAGCACTAGTTTTGGGAACAAGTAACTCACCTCGAAAATAGGGATTATATAGAGGATTAATATCGATTGCTAAGCCATAACTATGTTTGGAAAAAACACCCGTCATACCAGTAATCGATCGGGAGCAAAATGAATAACTGTTATTATCCTGCGCTGACAATTCATCACTGCCTTCATAAAGGTCTACAAACATCATTTTTTCGATAGGGAATTGGTTGTTGAAAATTTCTTTAAAAATTTCAATAACCTCCTCTGCAACTTTTTCATGAATAATTAAGGAACCATGATGAATCTGCTCATCAAATCCCCAATGACTAATCGAAACGCAACGTAGATCATTGATTGGAACTGGATTTTGATCATTCCAAGAATATGACATCTGCTCAAAAATTTGATTTGTAATAGGGGATATGGACCCTTCAAATTCCTGTGCATGTCCTGAGACTATGAATAAACATAAAAAAAATGTTGTTAGACTTTTAACCATTATTCATCTCCATCATAAGTTAGTCTATTGAGTAACTAATTACATTAATTGTATCTTTGCATGTCATAGCTTCCATCCTCCAGTGCACAACCAATAAAGCGATAGAACAAAACATATCCAAACTTGAATGTGTAAAATAACATGCAGAGTGTTAGGAACGACATTATCTCCTCTTGGTGGTAGAAAAGAATGAGTGTCTCGATACTCCTCAAAGCCAGCTTTGTTACCATGCATCCAGTATCTACCTCCAAAATAGGGAATCCACCACGCAGTAATTGTCCCAAAAGTCATAAGGCCATACATGATTACAAAAAGAAGACGTGCCCATAGAGGAAGAGGTAATGCAAAATAAAAAAAAGTCACAACAAGAGGAATCAGCACGAGGATTGCATTAACAAAAGAGCCGATCAATCGGAATCTCAATGAATGAGCTTTTTTTAGTGCAGCAAGATTGGTGAATGGGGGAATATCGACCCAATCGTGAAAAGCCATGAAAAAAAATAGTATGCATTGGATAATGGTAAAGAAATAAATCATTTTTCCACTTTTTGTGATAGGTCCGATTCTATCACATTAAAGAGAGATTTCAGAGCCAAGAGTTACGGGAATGGGGATAAGAATAACAAATACTGACAGATCGATCAATACGTTTGTGGAAAATACAACGTTTTTTCTGTGAGAGTTTTTCTTTCCTATTAGGATGTTTTTTGATAATATCTCTCTCTTAAAATAACAAAGGATGTGGATATATGAAACTGCTTTTTCTAGCTTTGAGTTTTATTGCAACTACAGTCTATTGCAAAGGAACAGAAATAGATGCACTAGAATATATTCAAACAGAGGGACTCGAGATGCACCATACTGTCGAAAATCACAGGAAAAAGTTTTTTATTGGACTTGAGCTAAGAACTGATAATCAAAAATGTTCTTTAGAAATGCCTGTTCATAAAGAGAAATTTTTTAATCAAAATATTCTTGCCAAGATTCCTCACAAGATAAATGGCAATATTCTAGCTGTTTATACAGATTATGAAGGCGATTATACACAACCTTACTCTTGGATTCTGGGGGCGGAAGTTTCTAGTTTGGACGAGATTCCAGCTGGACTAGTTGGAAAAGTTATCCCTGAGTCAAAGTATGCTGTTTTTACAACGAAAGGGGAATTTCCCCAAGGTTTAATTGGTGTTTGGCAAGCGATTTGGCAATCGAACTTGTCTCGTTCCTATACAACTGATTTTGAATTATACTCGCCAGATTTTGATCCACAAAAAAAACCAGAAGTGAAAGTTTATATTGCGATCAAGAGAAACTAAGCAAAAAGAACTCAATGAAATACAGTTGGAAGAAACATGACAGAAAGGAAGCCTCTTTTCATCTCAATCCATTATTGATTGCTTAAAGAGAGGGGGATAGATTGGAGATGTACAAACAGTTTATCGGCATGTTTGAACCTAACGGAGTAGTAGGCATCGCATTCGAAACAGACCACGATGACTGGACAAAGGGGAGA
>JABDGJ010000001.1:27972-75020 GCA_013286075.1 Chlamydiota bacterium | reverse complement strand
TGGAGATGTACAAACAGTTTATCGGCATGTTTGAACCTAACGGAGTAGTAGGCATCGCATTCGAAACAGACCACGATGACTGGACAAAGGGGAGATATTTATGAGTCGAATGAGCCCCCGTGTTAGAAAGTTTTTTTCATACTACAAACCTTACCTTCGACTTTTCAGCGCAGATATGGCCTGCGCGGTAATCGCCTCTGCAGCAATGCTTGCTATCCCGTTATGTGTCCGATACATCACTACTAATTTGCTGCAAATTGGTTCAACGGATGCTCTCCATCAAATCTACATGATGGGAGGTCTTATGCTTGGCTTGATTGCTATTTACGCAGCATGCCATGCATTTATCGACTATCAAGGACATGTCATGGGTGCCATGATGGAAAGAGATATGCGAAGCGAGCTGTTTGAGCATTATCAAAAGCTCTCCTTCAAATTTTATGACGATCATAAAACAGGCCAGCTCATGACCAGAATCTCTCATGACACATTTGATCTTGCTGAACTTTATCATCACGGCCCGGAAGACGTGGTCATTTCCTTTTTGAATTTCATCGGAGCGTTTATCATCTTGATCAGCATCAACGCCAAACTTGCTCTTATCGCTTTTCTCTTTGTTCCTATTATGGGAATCTATGGATTTTATACGGCCAACAAAATGTACACTGCATTAAAGAAGAGCAGCGACAAAATTGGAGATATCAATTCCCAAGTGGAGGACACTCTTGCAGGAATTAGAGTAGTCAAATCCTTCACTAATGAAGAAATCGAAAAGAAAAAATTTGCCTGTGAAAATAATTGCTTCTTCGAAAGCAGACGAAAAGGCTATAAAGCTGAAGCTTATTTCTATGAGGGATTAATCTCTTTTACTCAGCTCATGACAGTCGCTATTGTCATTTTTGGAGCAGCAAGTATTGTTAAAGGCTCCCTAGGTCTGGCTGATTTACTCACTTTTCTCTTGTACATCGTCATCTTAATAGAACCGATTCAACGCCTTGGTAATTTTATTCGATTATTTCAGCAAGGAATTACTGGCTTTAACCGATTTATGGAAGTGTTGGAAGTTGAGCCGGACATTCAAGATGCGCCAAACGCTGAAGAGCTGTATCAGGTTCGAGGAGAGATAGAATTCAAATCGGTTTGTTTTAAATATAGGGAGGGGCATACCCACGTTTTGAAAAACATCTCCCTCAAAATAGGTGTGGGACAATACGTAGCCTTGGTTGGATTTTCAGGAGTTGGAAAGACCACCCTCTGTTCTTTAATTCCAAGATTTTATGAAGTCAACGAAGGAAAAATATTAGTCGACGGCCAGGATATTAAAGGTATTAAGCTCAAATCGCTGAGGAAAAATATTGGTTTTGTGCAGCAAGATGTTTATCTTTTTGCCGGCACAGTCTTAGAAAACATCCGCTATGGAAAGCTTGATGCTACAGAAGAAGAAATCATCGCGGCTGCAAAACAGGCCAATGCGCATGATTTTATTACAACGCTTCCAAATGGGTATTCTACAGACATTGGCCAGCGCGGAGTTAAACTTTCCGGAGGACAAAAGCAACGGCTCAGCATTGCTCGTGTTTTCCTAAAAAATCCACCGATCATTATTTTCGATGAAGCCACTAGCAGTCTTGATAATGAAAGCGAAAGAGCCGTGCAAAATTCTCTTGAAAGATTGATGAAGAATCGCACGACTCTTGTCATAGCGCATCGCTTGTCAACAATCAAAAATGCGCAGAGAATTCTTGTGTTGACAGATAACGGGATTGAAGAACAGGGAACGCATGAAGAGCTTATTGCTTTAGATAAGACTTACGCCAGTCTGTACAACATGCAGCTAAGGATCGAGGATATGGGAGAAAATAGATAGAAATATCATCTCTTATTTCACTTTATAAAGAGCGTCTAAATCTCCCAGAGGTCAAATTCACGTTCATAGACCATGAAGATGCGATGGTGGCTACGGTATTTAAAATTTCTCAGCCCGGAACCGCTGATCTGATTTTAAAAGTTTGCTCTCGAAAAGAGGACTTTTTAAGAGAGTCTTATTTCTTAAGCCGTTTTGCGGGCAAGATTCCTGTGCCGAAGATCATCCAGCTTATAGAACCGGAAGCTGGACTGGATGCAGCTGTTGTAATGGAATGCGTGCTGGGCGATCTTCTTAAATTAGAAACAATCCCTAATACTTTGGTTTCGGAAATCGGTTCGCTTCTTGCCCGCATCCATCTCAATCAAGCATTGGCTGACGAAGATGTGGAAGCATTTAAATTGTCTCTAAAGGATATTATTCGTGTGCATGGCAAAGTCTCTCAATTAGCAAAAGAGGCTCATCTCAGTCGGGGAACTCTTTACAAATTAATGCAGGGAAAGGGGCAGGCCGAGATCGGTACCATTCTGAAATTGATTCATGCATTAGGGTATGATCTCACTGTAACTCGAAGAATTCAGACAGCGTGATGTGAAACCACAGACACCGTCACTTGACCTTATTAAATAAATGGAGATGTACAAACAGTTTATCGGCATGTTTGAACCTAACGGAGTAGTAGGCATCGCATTCGAAACAGACCACGATGACTGGACAAAGGGGAGATATTTATGAGTCGAATGAGCTCCCGTGTTCGTATGATGCCTAATTAGGCTCTCATTTATGGAGAAGATGTTATTGGACTCTTCTCTTGGGGGTAATTTTTTAAAGCCCGGCTAATATTTTCCCCGATTTTTGTGACAGTTAGCCAAGGTAGTTTTAATTTTTCATCCAAATCGCTTAAGGTATTAATAACTCCAACATCAACACCTAGTGATACTATTTTTTCGTTTGCGAAAAATTCAGCTATTGCTTGAATGATCCCTTTTTCTTTCAGAAATGGGTCTTTAGTCAAAGGATGTTGTTCAAGATATTTTAACAAGAGTTCCTTGGAAGGAAAATGTAATGTTTCGGATGTATGAAATGTGAAAAAGCTTTGGATTCGTTTTACAAGAATACCTTGTGAAGAAAAATCTAATGTTTTTGACATACAATCTAATCGTGCAGGATTTTGAATTTTCTTTAAAAAACCACTTTGTGAAGAAAAACAGGCTATTCCATGCATAACATTTAATCGTGTAGAGGTGTGAATTTCTCCTAAAATAGTTTTTCCTAAAGGGAGATGTAACGTTCGGGATATAGAATGTAAAGAAGGGGATATGAAGTGTAGTGATGCAGTCATTTGTATTGCTTTTGTTGGTTGTTAAAATTAGCAGGCGATGCTAGCATTAAAAACAATTTGCTGACAAGTACAAGCCCAAAAGGCAATGGCGAGATAGTTTGAAAGATAATGACTATTTCCGACAACAAGAGTCAAAAGGGAAAGTTTTTTTTGAGGTCATAAATCCACTATTCTGTCTTTATACCGAAGTAGCGGGAGCTTTCGCGTTGCCAGAAACCAAATTTTGAGACCACTTCGGTATAGATCTAGCTGATCTCCTAAAGCTTTCATTTCCTTAATAAATAAAAGCAAAATCTTCTTGTTTTTTTATAGAATGGTTATATCAAAAGCGTGTAGCAAGCCTGCAGCTTCTGGAAGCGAAAATTTCGCTTTCATTACTTTATTCGTCCGCGGATCGATAGCATATTGCGTGCTGCTGGAGAAATCTGCGTTGCAAAGATCGCAATTATGAAAAACTGTTCCTAATAAATCGACGCCGCTGAAATCAGCGCCTTTCAATGTTGTATTTGTAAAATGGCTGTCCTTTAGTTTGCTTTCATTGAAAGAACTGTTTTTCATATTCAGATCGGAGAAATTGCAATACTGAAGAAGACAATTTTTGAAATTCGCTGAGAAAAATGTTTTATCGCACTTGAAGAATTCGGCTCCAGTGATCTTGCAATCCAAGAAGCGAACGTCTTGAAGACGACAGCCATCCAACTTGACGAGGCTGAAATTGCAATTCGAGAACGTGCATGAGCAGAATTTTGCGTTCCTCAGAACAGCTTCAGAAAAGTCGCAGCTGTTGAAGATACATCCAGTAAAAGAATGCTTTTCCATGTTTTTCTTAGAAAAGTTTTCCGACTTAATGGTTTGTCCTTCTGTATTTTTTTCAATTTCACGCATTTATCGCTCCAAAAATAGGTTAATAAGAAAATTTATTCATTTTACTAGGCTAAAGAAGTCTGGGAGCTTAATGTGCGTATGCCGTAGATCACAGCGCCCAGCAAAAGTGTAATTCCACTAAATTCCATAAGAGAGGGGAGTTGTTGATTGAGTATATAGACAAATAATACACCAAAGATCGTTTCAAAAATCATTAACTGGCCTGCTAATGAAACCGGTAAATAAATGCTTGCTTTATTCCACAGAGCTGCCCCTACCCAGGAGCAAAAAATTCCAAGTATCCCACAACCAATAAAAAAGCTCATTGTCTCATAGTTCCAATTGAAATATTTTTGCAGATCTATTTCATCCATGAGAAATGTACTATAGATTAAACCACAGGCAATAACCCAAATGAGCGTAGCTACTCCTTGAATCGTCGCCCAATCATTAGAAATAATATCAGAATTTTTCTTTAGAAATCGTGAATTTAAAACTACATATGCGCTCCAAGAAATTAATGCGATAAGGCTACAAATGATACCTATAGCATATTCCCAAGGAGAACTTGTCATTACGATATGAGGAGCATTAATCATAATAAGACCTATCAAAATGAGGAAAGAAGGTAAAATAAGAAGGTTAAAATTTCCTTCCTTCTCCTTCGAATTCCCATAAAATGCAATAGTGATAGGACTAATTCCCAAAATAAGAGCGCAGATCTCTGGAGAAGTATAACGAATAGCAAGAATTACCCAAAGGTAGTAGCCAGATAGGAAACTCAAATAAAGAGCTTTGATCCAAACAGATAAAGGGTAGCAACAAAAGCCACTTAGTCGCCCCTTCAATAAAAGTAAAAGAGAAATGCCACCATAAAATAAATAACGACCAAGAGCAATTTCAATGGGGTTAAAACTTCCCATGAATTGTGGAATAATGAAAATCAATCCCCAAATGAAACAGGCGGTTAAAGCAAACGCAATGCCTTTGAACATTTCCTATTCTCTCATAAAGTTAAAATAGCTTTCCGCCAATTTTGGCATTTGCAGCTGGTGTAATGAATGTGGCTTCACCACTGTCAGCTTTGGGATACTGAACTCCCAAAATCAGTACTTCAGAAATAATGTCGCCAATTTGGCGCGGTTCAAAGTTTAAAATTCCCAAGACTAGTTTATCGAGGAGTTCTTCTGGAGCATGTTGGGTAAACCTTCCAACGCTTGTCTTGATTCCAAATTTTCCAAAATCAATCTTCATTTTATACGCTTTTTTAGGTGCTGTTGGTTCTTCTTCAACACGAATAACACGGCCTACCCGAATTTCTAGTTTATCAAATGTTTCTTCTTTGGAGGCGATTCCCTTTTCATCCGACATAAATACCCTTTTTATAAGTTGTCTAATTTACGATGCATCACATAGCCATCTTGATAATTTCCAGATGGATTTCGTACCGCTTGTGGTATGATCCCGATAACACTAAATCCAAGCCTTTTATACAGTTTGACAGCAAGAGCATTTTGACTAAGTACCCTATTGAATTGCATAGCCTGAAATCCGAGGTCTTTAGCAAGATGTAAAGAAGCCTTAATTAGAAGAGATCCCAATCCCTTGCCTCGATATGTATTACGAACCATATAGGCGGCATTGGCAATATGGGTTGACTTACCAGAAAAATTTTGCTCTGAGATAAAAACCGCCAACAACTTTTCCATCTAAAGAATGGCACACATAAACCTGCCCTTGTGGGGTAAAAAATTGTCGATGAAATTCCTCGATTGAGCTGCATTCATAAGGAAATTGAGAACCTGAATCAACAACTTCTCGAAATATCTCATAGAGTGCCCCTTCGTCTTTTTGATTAAAAAGGTCCAAAGTATAACCCATTTGGTTAAGGCGATTAGAAATTTCAGCCAAGTTTTCTGTTTGATTGCTGTTTTCCTCTTCTGAGTTAAAGTTCCTTTGCGATACCAAATGATCAGGATCGGTTTTATTCTGAGTTCTTGCGCATTTAAGCCCTTTTGCATAGAGCGCAATCCCTTTATAAACTGTTTCGATTTCATCATGAGTTAAAGTCAAAAGAGCTTCTTTTGTTTGATTGAAAGCAATAGGTTCAAAGGCATTCAGCGTCTGTTTTCCTTTTTCAGTAATTTGAAGAAAACGTTTTCTTTTATCTTTTTTATCGGTGATACACTTTATATAGCCTTTTTTCACAGCCTTAGAAATCAAACGACTTATCGTTGATTTGTCTAGCAGCAAACGTTCAGCAATTTCGCCCATTGTAGGGGACGGATACATAGTCAATTCAATCAAAAGATGACGTTCTGCTAAAGTAACCCCAATCTCAAAATAGGCATCATTAAGAAGACCAAGTTCTCGTACGACACTTCTGGCATTCTGCCTCAATTCATTGATTGCTTCTCTCGAAAGACTCTTCATTTTCACCTTAAATAGTTGTATTATACAACTAATTTAGCAAAACTAATCTTTTACAGCAAGAAATTTGAAATACAAGTATCTGGTCCTCTTTTTATGGCTTATCGTTAAATTACGTCAGACAGTAAAAATTGATAGTGTTTGAAGATTCCGTTTCACACATATTATTGCACGGATTTCTGTGTTTCTGTGTAATGAGGTTATGGAGGACAGATTGTTATGGCTAATCCACATAAAGCTCGTTTAAAATTAGACATGGATTCCGAGGAGCATGCTTATTTAAAGATGGCTTGCGCAAAACTGGGAGTCTCTATGTGACAGTTCATGCTTCTTGCCACTTTTGAAAAAATGGAGCAAATTGAAGATGATTGGTTGGCAGAAAAAGCTAATGAAACACTAAAGCGAATTGAGTCTGGAGAGGAAAAAACATCATCTTGGAAGAAGGCTAGGGAGCGTTTAATGTGAAATATGAAGTCGAAATCTCAGAAAGTGCCGGCTTACAATATTTCTTGTAAGACGTATCGCAGATCATTAATTTTGTAATGACATTTTGCTGTTCGGTGTTGTCGATCGGGATGAGAATATAAATAACCGATTCCTTGAAGCGGGATATTTAGATCTGTTAAAGCCATATCGCTTGGCGAATCTCCTATGGAGATTATGGATTCAAAATGATTTTTGTTTTTTAAAAACTCTGCTAGGCAATTTTTTTTAGTTATTGTCTTTTGAGTGTGTGAATCTATGCCGAAACGATGAGACTGCAAAAAATATTTCTCTATTCCTACAGTTTCTATAAAAAAATCTAAAGATTTGGGCGCGGTATTAGAAATAAGAATCTGCTGATGCTTAGAATTTTGGATAGATGAAAGGACAAAGTCGGCGTGTTCATTTAATTGAATATACTTCTCAACAATTTCTGGGTGCTTTTGTGAAATTTTGAAACATGTAGATTGTAGTTCCTTGCATTTTTCGTTAGAAAGTTCTGGTAATAAAAAAGAAAAGTATTCATGCCAACACATTCCAGCTAATATTTCAGCTTCATGTTGAGTCATCCGCCGAAAATACCCATGACTTTCTAAGGCTAAATTGGTAATCTCAACTATCGCATCATCATTACCTTTTTCCAATACTCCGTGAAAATCCCACACAAATAGCTTCATAACACTTACCTTAGGCTGATTCTATATTCTCGCCTATAGATGCTAGAGCCTTAGCCAACTCTTCGGTAAGTGCATTCGTTTCTGGAATTAGATATTGTGTGGTATTGATCCCGAATGTTTGTAAGGATTTCACGGTAAAGTTATGAGTCTTTACTAACGAATTACCAAACGAAATTTTATCTTTTGCCATATTAATATAATTTGATACTTTGATGCGATACAGTTTTTGAATCGCAGGGGCAAAGAAAGGAGCCTTTGATTGTAGCGAAGCTTCCATTTCCGATTTAGATTTTGTAATTTTCTCGATTGTTTCTTGAATAAAATCTCTTCGTTTCTGCAATTCGGACTTCGTTTGTTCATATCCTTCTTTGCATTTTTGTAGTATTTCGTCGTTATGTACTGTGTTACCTAGAGAATGTAAAGAAGTTCTCTCTACTTGAGGGGTAGATACAGATGGCTGTTGAAAAGTGGCGGAAATTGTTGGAAATACATTTTGATACGTGGATATGGTCCGTTGTGAACTGGGTAGAGATATAGGAGTTTCATTTGTACTTACAGGCGCTAAGTTATCATTAGCCTTTGAATACGTATGAGGCTTTGAACTTTTTGCAGACCATCTTTTCACCAATACACATGCCAAAATCACAAGAGCAATTTTCACGATTAAGGGCATTCCATTAATGACTTTCCCAATGGGATAAACCCAACTATCGTAAATTATTTTTTGAATGCTCATAAACAATTTGAAGTTATAGATGCATCTTGCTTAAGCAAGCTTAACATGAATTATTAAAAAAACAAAAATCATTTTGCAAATATAGCAGAACAGTATATATAGAAAAAGGAAAAAAAGTGTATACATGAAGAATTTGTCATGTATAGAAAATCAGTATTTTGTACATGAAAAACAACATTCTCTCCTCTTATCGTCACCTTTGTGTCTTGATTATTTTTCTACAGTGTTTTTCTTTTTCTGCCGAATCTAATCAACCAAAAATAGTTTATCTTATATCCATGCCAAGAGCATGCTCAACTGCTTGCTTGCGTATGATGGAAGCTAGCGGCGAATTTCTTGTGATGAATGAACCCGCGATCTATCCTTTTGTTACTAAGAATATTGCTGATCGCCAATTGACTCAAGGGTGGTTCCGTAAGCCATCCTATGAAACCTTTGATGAAATGAAACAGCATATTTTAAAATTAGCTGTAGAATCAAATGTCTTCATCAAAGAGATTTGCTTTCTTGCGGAGGATTTTCTTTTAAATGATGATGAATTTGTTGCGAATCCAAATATACAGTTTGTTTTTTTGATTAGAAATCCCCATAATTCAATCATTTCATACTATAAGAAATATTTGCGAATTGTTCCGAATTTTTCCTATTATATTGGATGTCGCTCTTCTTGCACTATTTATCAGGCAATCAAAAACAAAGCAAAAAATCCTATCATCATTCTTTCTGCGGAAGACTTGTGTAATAATTCAAGAGCAACAGCGCAACAACTTTTTTCTTCCTTGTCAATTCAATTTCATGATGAATGTCTTCACTGGGAAAATCTGGGGGATGATTTCTCAGGAGTGAGTGAATGGAATGAAGTCAAAATTAGCGAGAAACTATATCATTGGCACGACCATGCAATTTACAGCACAGGTTTTGAACCAATTACTGAAAATCGAACAGATGCCGAAGGAAAACCTACTTTCGAAGAAATCGCCAATGATTCTGATAAAATCGAATGCATAAAAATGTACCATGAAAATTATTCTTTTTATCACCTCTTGCTTCACGAAAAGAGTTAACTAGAATCAATTTTCCCAGCAATGAAATCGTGCAAGTGTTCCGCCGTCAGAGGAGTCTCCACAAGCGCGCCTTGGGGAACTCCCGGTATAATAATTCACCAAATTTTGAGAAGTTTTTATATCTCATTATTCACTGGCAAGAAGTGTATACGATATAGATTTTATAAAACAGCGCTGGGCCTGATTCCAATTGTGGGAAAAAGTGGGCTAACCTGGACGCAGAATCTACGGACCAGCGGGTTATGAGGAAGGGAGAATTTCATCACGCTCAACTCTATCCACCCACAACGTGCAACATGGTAAAGGATTTAAACAGAAAATGTCATTGGATTATATTGAATTGTATTGGCAAAATGGGCGAGCCGTTGCACAGCTACTGGACCATGAATTTCTTAGCGAAAACTGAGTTTTTCAAACTTAAGATAAGGATGGTATATGAAAGAATTACTAATATTCCTTTTCTCCTTAAGCATATCCATATCCTGTTTGAATGCAGAAGTTTCCTTAAGGAACCTTATCCAATACGATAAAGAAATATGTTTGGAAAGATTAGAACAAGCTACTACTGAAGAATTGTGGGATGCCTTTCTTCAAGGACAAGCGGAACTTTTTTTGAACCCGAGTTTTATTGGATAATAAGCCAAGGTTGGTGGGAGAAGGTAAAAACCGTTTTAGACATCGGAAGTGGAAATGGTGCATATCTTGCCAAACTTGCAGATCAATTTCAGGAAAAAACTTTTTTCGGAATAGAAAAACTACCCTTGTTGGTAAAGCAAGCAAATGAGCGCTATGCAGGAGATCGGGTAGAATTTCACCAAGGTGATGCTGAAATTTTCAATAAAAAATTGATCAATTCCGCTGATGTAGTATTGTTTCGCCTAACTTTACAACATCTTAAAAGGCCACTGTTAGCTTTGCAAAATGCATGGGGCTATCTTCCATCACATGGATATGTCCTCATAATCGATTCCTGTGATTCGGCAAAGAAAACCTCGCATCGAATTACTGCAATTGATAAGGCTTTAGAATTGGTTGCTGAATCTCAACGTAATAATGGAATTGGAAATCGTAGGGTCACTCTTGAAATGTTACAAATGTTAGAAAATCCACAATCTCAACTCAGTGAGTTGTATGAGGTCGTTTCCAGCAATTTAGATGTAACGGGAAAAGCTTTATATGAAAATATTCGCTTAGAAGGAGAGCAGGTTAGAAAACGTTATTTTAATCATAATCTTTTACTGTTGACCTTGTTGCACAGAACTTATCAAGTCCAAATAGATATAAGTAAAGCCTATAATGAGTTTATAGAATACTTAGAAGATGAAAATGCATGGACTGTTTTAGGAATGCACTATCTGGTTTTAAAAAAGAAATAACCTAAATAACTTAAGAATAGGTATTCGGAATATATAAACACCAAGACACAGGAGTTTTTCATGCTTTCGGAGATAAATCGAATTTGTGATACTTATACTTATATTCCGGTGTTAACGGAAATTCAAGGACTTACTGAAATCGCAACCGGTGCTATCGTTTTGGGTGCAAGTGGAAATATAAAATTTAGCGAATACTATACTGGAAAAAAAGAGAGATTGCCTTTTGTTTCCGAGGACGCGGGACAGTTTTCTGCAGAAGTGGGAATTAGCTGCGCAAAATCGGGTTTGAAACGAATCGCACCTACAACAGGCGTTATTCTTGTAATATATATATTGAGTGCTCGATTATTGTTTCGATGATCATGAAAATTTGGCAAAACAGTTTATCTGCGACGCAAATGAACCCATACGTCTTCTGTTGGTTTTAATGTCATATATCCTTTTTGTCCAATCTCTTTCTCTGGAAACGATTGGATGTGATATTTTTGAACTAATCCTGCCACGAATACAATCATTTCATTCTTTGCAAGCCATTGGCCTGGACAAGAGTGTCTGCCATCTCCAAAAGGAAGCCAGGCAAGTGTTTTTGAGGAATATTGAAAGCGATCAGGATTAAATTCATCTGGCTTTTCATATACCAAAGGATCTCTTGCAGCAAAAGTAGCCCCACAAAGAAGTCCTTGGTTTTTACTTATTTTTTCAGAGAAAACGATATTTCCTTCTTTATTCCTTACATTACATATGAGATCCTTAGCAGGTTGTCGACCCATCACATATGCTGGTGTAAATAGACGAATAGATTCAATAAATAAATGATCCAAAGATTCAGACTTGTTGGCCTTTTCGGATAAAGTCCCTTGGATTTTTAGAAGTTCTTGAAAAATTTTCTCTTGGTAATGGGAATGTTGTCCAAGTTGCCAAAGTAAGTAATTAAGGATTGATGCAGCGGTTTCAGATCCTCCAAGATACATCAATAGAAGCGTTGTCTTTATTTGCAATTCAGTCATTTTCTTTTCTTCTCTCAATGTATCAACTAAAGAACCAAGCACTGGCTTTTGAGTGGAATTGAGAGCAACCTCAATAGCAGCTCTTATTATTTCTAGAGACTTATTGTAAGTTGCTTTATCTTCATCGGAAATTTTTTGCCTCCATGTTCTCTTCATCACATACTTATTTAGATAGTCAATCGCATATGCAATCTCTTTATAAACTTTTAGAGGACCGGGATGTCCTAACAACAATCTTGAAATGACATTTGTAGTGAAGACAAAGGAGAGTTCCGTAGCATTCATTTTTTCCTCGGGATTGGCTTCTCCCCAAATCTCTAACGTCTCTTCGACAATTTTTTGCAATTCAGATTCATGGTTTTTTATATTTTGAGGACCTATAAAACGTAAAATAGCATGTCGATAATAATGAACATATTCCTTGTTACAAGTAAGCAAAAAATCGTCACAAGTCACTTCTTCTCCTGGATATAAATCCTTTAACAAAGGAAGAAAAACTTGAACGTTTTCTCTATCACTAAATATTCCATCCTTAGGGTCTTTTCTGAATTGTCTTAGAATGGACTTCATTATGTTAGGTTTTGCAGCGATCTTCATATCAAAAAACAATGTAGAAAATCGATTTAGCAACCTGAATGGACACATATTTTTTGCGATAGGCTCCCGAAGCTCAGCATGACGGATAAGAAGATAAGTGTTATGTATTCTCCGGTAAAAATTTCTTGGCCATGAAATAAGATTCCTTAGTATCGATTGTGAGGAGTCTTTACTCTCCGCAGAAAATGGAATAAATTCAATTGTACATTCGTCAAAGTTATAAGAGTGACTTTCGATGGACTTCTGTTTGAAAAATTGCATGTACATTACCTATGGTATTAATCTGAGTAGAATTCGAATACTCGCAATAATCACTCGTTCTTCAGGCAATCAACTTAAGCAAGAATTCTATTTTTAAACCAATTTAAATGACTATTTCTATTTTTAATATTTTTGTTTTGAAGGAATCACGCCACGCACTCCTCCCTTTGGATTTTCCATATCGCCCTGATATCTTGGAATAAGGTGAAGGTGCAAATGCATGACACTTTGACCTGCTACTTCTCCGCAGTTAGCCCCTATATTATACCCATGAGGGCTGTATTCTAAGTCTAATTGCTCTTTCACTAAGTGAAGGGCTTTCATTATGTCTGATCGAACTTCTTCTTTTGCTGTGAACCAATTTTCCGTGTGTTCATGAGGGATAATGAGAATATGTCCATTAGACACTGGAAATTGATCTTTAATTACATAGCAATGCGTAAAGTTTGCAAAAAAATTCACTTCTTTTTCTTGACGTGCAATTTGGCAGAAGAGGCAATCTGACTGATATGTATGAGAGTGAATTTCAGGATATTGCTGAGGTTTGTTTAAATAATAGTTAATGGATGGGTTATTCTCTTCAATCTGTATCGAAGAATTGTATGTTTTATTTTCAAAGCCACCCTTGATTTCTCTTTTTTTAAGACGACTTTGCTCGATTTGCTGTATTGTGAGTCCGTTAGCTTTAGAAAGTGCGTGGACTATTTCTAAGACATCGGCAAGTTCTTCAGATAGTTCATCAGAACTTGAACTTTCAAAAACCTCTTGCGCTTCCTCTAAAAGTTTGTCTTTTAATTTAGAGATAAATTCTTGATCCGTCATAGCTTTAGCATAGACTGTAATCCCTTTAGACTCTAGAAGAGCAGGTACTTCGTCTCTGATTAATTTTTCAACTTTAAAACATTTAACTGTCATATCTGTGCTTTACCTTTATTTTCTCTAAATATTTATCACGATGTTGAGAGTAGCGGAAAATGATAAACTCTACATTTAGATATCGTTTTCGAAGTTCTTTTATCAAAGTCCAATCGATGTTATTACTAACAATAACTTATATTTTTCTTTTTTTTATCCGATGGACACGCGCAAACTCCGTTCTTTAGGGCGGGGTTAGCGTGCCGCAGGAGAATACAGCGGGGTTCAATCCGGTGTTTTCTGTTGCTCAATATACTGACGAATAAGAGCAATGGAGGCACCACCACAACTACCGGAAAAATAGCTGGGCGACCATAGAGCTCCACCCCATAATTTTTTGTGAATGCTGGAATAGCCCTTTTTGCGAATCAAATGACTCGATACTCCTTTAAGACTATTTACCAATTTCGAAATACTCACTTTTGGTGGGTAATTCACAAGCAAATGGACATGGTCATCTTCCCCATCGAATTCCACTAAATCAGCCTTAAAGTCTATGCAAACACTGGAAAAGATAGAGCGCAGGTCGTCCAGTATCTCTTTGGTAAATACTCCACGTCGGTATTTCGTAACAAAGACCAAATGAACATGCATTAGAAATTGGCAATGTCTCCCTTGTCGAATTTCGTTGTTTTTTTTCATAGACCAAGTATAATCTTCGTCATGCGAAGAATGCAAGCCTATAAGTATGAGCTTCAGCCCGATGGAACGCAGGAGCGCAACATGCGCAGAATCTCTGGCGGCTGCCGGTTTGTGTTCAATAAGGGATTAGCAATTCAGAAAGAAAATTACGAAGCGGGAAATAAATTCATCGGCTATGTAGCAATGGCCAACCAACTAACCCAGTGGCGCAATTCAGTAGAAACGCCATGGCTTAAAGAAGCTCCCTGTCACCCTCTACAACATGCTTTAAAAGATTTAGACAGAGCCTACAAAAACTTTTTTGCCAAACGCGCTCAGTTTCCCCGTTTTAAGAAGAGAGGCACTGGCTCGAGCTTTCGCTATCCGGATTCAAAACAAATCAAACTCGACCAGCCAAACAGTCGAATCTTTCTCCCTAAACTCGGCTGGATTCGTTATCGAAAGAGTCGCGAGATTATGGGTGAACTGTGTAATGTTACCGTGACTCATAACGGCAGCAAGTGGTTTGTTTCGGTTCAAACCGAGCGACAAGAGAATCCGCCAAAGCAAACCGTTACCACTGCAGTTGGCATCGATGTTGGAATTGCTCGGTTTGCAACTTTAAGCGATGGTCATTATGTTGCACCGTTAAACAGTTTCAAGAAACACCAAGAACGATTACGCCGCTACCAGCAGCGAATGGCTCGAAAGATCAAATTTAGCAATAACTGGAAAAAGGCAAAGGCCAAAGTGCAGAAAGTGCATATTGGCATAGCGAATGCTCGTAAGGATTTCCTGCATAAAACCACCACAGCGATCAGCAAAAACCACGCGCTCGTATGTATTGAAGATTTGCAGGTAAAAAGTATGTTGAAAACAGCAGCAGGAACAAAAGAACAACCAGGTAAACAGGTGCGCCAAAAATCGAATCTGAATCGGAGCATCTTAGATCAGGGATGGGGGATATTTCGGAGTCAGTTGGAATATAAACTCGGCTGGAACGGAGGGCTGTTATTTGCCGTACCACCTGAAAACACCAGTCGAACATGTCCAAATTGCGACCACATCTCTGACCACAATCGGAAAACACAGTCGCAATTTTTGTGTGTCTGCTGTGGGTACAAGAATAACGCCGATATAGTCGGTGCGATAAATATTTTAGAGCGAGGACATCGCTTGTTAGCCTGTGGAGAGATGGTGCATTTAGGCCGCTCGAAGAAGCAGGAACCCGCCGAAGTCGAGTCTGTTAGTTTCTAACTGACCGCCGTAGGAATCCTCTTCCTTTAGGAAGAGGAGGATGTCAACGCTTCACTATGCATAGAATCCCATCGTTCATATTGCTCTTGTTTGGCTGCATCTGGATTACGTTTGTTGAAAAACCAATAATCAAACCACTCCAATTTGCGAGCCATGGAAGCCACACGAGCTTTTGGTTTTGCAAAGTTATGTTCCTCACCCTGATAATAAACAAGTTCAACTGGCATTCCTAACCACCGCAATGGTACATACATCTCAAAAGCCATATCAAGACCTTCTGAGTACTCCATAAGTAATGGAGTCTTGACATCTTCTACATGATAAAAGGGACAGAATTCTAAATAATTCTTTAAACTGTCTCCCCAAGGAGGTCCACCAAAAGTATTGATAAAAATCTTCGACCACAACGGATGTCCTGATACCCAAAATTCACTAGGGTTATAATCTCCTCCTTCTCCAAGTGCCGCTACTTGAAATTTATTTGAGTGGGTAATCAAAAAATTGACTACAAAAGCTCCATGGCTCCATCCATAAATTCCAACCTTGGTTGGATCAGCAATTCCTCGATTCACAAGCTCATCTACAGCTTTTTCGAAGAGAGCAAGAACATCCCATCCCTCAATTTTTCTTGCTAAGTCAGAATTTCCAACAAGAAATTGACTTGACCCCGCATTGTTAAGTAATAGAAGTACGTAGTTTTCTGCAGCGAAGGTTTGAGCAGGAAAAGAAGAATGCCATTCTGCATCGGTAATAAATGATCCAGAAAACCCATAAGTGCAAACAATCAAAGGATATTTACGGCCAGGCTGTTCGTTAACAGGATGAAGAATATAACCATCTGTAGAAATACCATCATCTGTTTGCACCTCGAATTTTTCTACTCTTCCAAGAGAAAGGGTAGACAATCGTGGATTGAGATTTGTAATTTTGGTGAGGGTTTTTTCAATAACGTTGAAAATAACAACTTCAGGAGGTTCCTGAGAAGATTCAAAAATAAATCCTATTTGCCGACCTTCCTCATCTATTGAAGGCAATCGATCTAGCATTTCTGGAAGTACAATCTTTTGAATAGTTTGTTCTTCCAAGTTGATGTTGTATATCAGTTTACTCGATAATCCATGCAATATTTTTTTTGTTTTATTCCATGAAAAATGATCAATACCATTTGATATCTCTATCCAATCCAAAGATTTTCCTGATTGGGATTGAGTATCGAAGACCCAGATTTTTTTTGTTGTATGATTAGAATGAAACACTATTTCCTGAAAAACAAATTGTGTTTCACCTATCCAACATGGTGTTTCTTGAGCTGCACAGGAATCTTGATGGGGGATATACCACTCATTGGTTTTAAGATCCAATACCTTGACTCTATTTGTAAATGGAGTGCCTCCTAGCTCAGGTTTCCCATAATCATGCACACACAAAAGAAGATATTGACCATTCTGAGAAGCCTCTATGCTAGTTATAAATGAACCCAAATGCCAACCATTATACGGTAATTTAGTTACACATTCTTTACACCCTGTAGCGAACTCTAACCTCCAAATTTCTTCCCATTCTTTTAGAGGAACTTCTTGTTTAAAAAAGTAAGAGAAGTCCGTTTGCCATTTGTACACGTGTCCGCTTTCTTTTTTGCTTTTTTGAGATTCATCTGAATAATAAATTGTTTTGGTGAAATACAGACCTGTTTCATTCGGATCCAGGGAAAAAATGGAAATTTCATCATCGAAGCGCAACAAAACAGTCTGGTCATTTTGATCATTAGCAATAATCTTGTGTTGATCTCCATCTTTAATAAGATAGTAGAGATTTTCTGTACTCTTTCCCCAAGCAATTTGGATGATTTTATCGGTTTCGCAAAGTTTTTGCTGCTGTTTGTTTATGTTGTCATAAAGATATAGGGTATCTATATTCCTGTTTTCGTTTAGATTACCAGTGCGTACGATATAGGCTGTTTTGGTACCGCTTGGAGAAAGAATTACTTTTTGAGGTTTATTAAAAGCGATAATATCCTCGTAAGTCATCGTTTGAAAATCCAAGGTACTAGCGAATTCTTGTAAAACGATGAAAGGGATTAAAAATACTAGGATAAAAGACAGTTTGAACATGTTTTTACCTCAAATACGTACGAAAAAGGATAACATACGAACTATTCCGCTTACAATGTCTATTCCTGAGCTTTTCGCCAACACAAAAATAAAAAACTAATATATAATTTTTTTTATAAATTTTAACTTTAGTTAATTTTATTGAACTAAACTATATTATATAGTATAATTTTAATTAAATATTTCTAGAGGAAGTCACATGCAAAGTCTCGAAGGTCCATTATTTAAATGGAAAGCATTCAGTTCCTATTTAGACACTGAAGAAAGTCATCTTATAAAAGTTAGTGATTATATCCAGGTATTTGATGCAATTGCGTACAAATATGATACTCGGAAATTTACCCATTTGGTTAGGCTTCATACTGCGGATCAAATTACAGCCGAACTTCGAGTGTTTTATTGTTGCGATGGCAAGCGCTTTGCACCCCCGGATCAAAATCCTTATGCGGAGTGTTTCGAGAAAGCAGAGTCGATTTGGCGAGGAGTCCGTCAACTAGACTGGCGTATGCCTGAAAAGTTAGAAGACAAAGAAAAAAAAACTTTGTTTTTCTTAAGAAAAGATATGTTTGAAAAATTATTTTCTCCACTCATTCCTGATTCATCACTATTACACTACACTTATGAATGTTGGAAGACAAATAACAGAGGAATTTCATATCGTATTGCTAGTATAGGATTGCTAATAGAAGGAATCGGAAGGCCATTGATCTGCTCTTGTGGTTCTTTCATACTCGATATATACGCCTTCAAAAATCGTGATCTCGCCGAATATTATCGCTTTCGTCTTTATTTCAACAGAACAGATCCTCTTGTGACAGCAATCAGAGGCTTGGGAATCTTATTTTAACCCACCTTACGCAAATGATCTTAATCATGATCAAGATCGAGATT
The DNA here is from genome assembly GCA_013286075.1 of Chlamydiota bacterium. The sequence goes on along the minus strand of JABDGJ010000001.1, from coordinate 56,524 downwards.
AAGTTCGTAACGTGAGTTATTTTAAAACTTGCACATTGCTACAAAGTGTCGTCAGTAGTGGCATTAGGTGCTATGTCTTTTTTTATTTAAACGTCAACATCGAACTTGTGGATCAACATCAAACTAGAATGGTTTTTCACGCTAGTTTCATTAAATGACCAATGAAGAACTCAGAATCACGTTCATTGATTTGTAAGCTTTTTAGAAGAACGTCGTCAGGAACTCCTCCACGCAATAGATAAGAAGCGATCTTTTCATAAAACATTTTTAATCCATTGCAATAGATGCTAGGTTTATTGAAACCTTCTGATCGAGAATAACGGTTGAGCGCTTTTCCTCCTCTACATACAGATTTCCAGCAACAATTTTCACATTCTTGTGGGATGCGAAGGAGTGATTGCCCTAAACGAGTGAATAAAGGCGTTTTCATAAGACTGGAGATATCATAATTTTTTACAGATCCCAGTTCTTCCATAATGTGCGGGTCGGTATTTCGAATTGTATCCTCGGGACCGATGAGTCCATTTGAACTGATCGTTGCAGCACCATATCCTTCAATAGGAGTGCCTCCTAAAAATAGTGCGGGTATATATCCCATGAGAGCAGAAAGTGAAGTATACAAAAATCGAATTTGGACTGACGGATTGTCTTCTTTCGTCCAAATATCAAATATTTTGCATAGCCATGCACCATAGTCTTCCGCAGAATATCCAGATGTAGCAAAAGTATCATGTGTAAAATCAGGTAATAGAAAATCAATAAATTGGACACTCAATTCGTGAACGAAATGGTGATAGAGAAGTGCTGGATCATAACTAGGATTGAGAACGGAAAGAATACCTGGCTTGGCTTTGATGCCTGATTGTTGTAATAGTCTTAGTCCTGCAACAACTTTGTCGTAAGATCCCTTTCCTCGGTGATCTACTCGGAAACGATCGTTAATTTCCTTAGTTCCATCCAAACTGATGCCAACTGTAACGTTGTGTTTTTTGAGCAACTCAATCCAAGATTCTGTGACAAGCGTTCCATTAGACTGCATGCCAATCTCCACCTGATAATCGTTTTGGAGTTCCTCACGAAATATCGTACACATGGCATCAAACTGACTTTTAGGTTGGAGCATCGGCTCCCCACCATGGAGATCTATTCGAATGGTTGTGAGGTTGGGACATGTTGTTTTAGATCTTTTGAGAAACTGGACGATATCGCGCACAGTTTCCATGGAAATAAAGGGAGGATGTTTCTTGTAATTTTGGTCTTCCAAATTAAAAAAATAACAATACGAGCAGTTTAAATTACATCGCTCGACTACTTTCAAAATAATTTCAAAAAATCGTATATCGCTCATTGCCTCTCCAAATATCGATCGTTTCTATGGGAATTTGATAGGTCCTAAAAAGACTGTCGCGCACAACAGTCTTTCTGAGAAATTTTCAGACCAGTACATTAGAAAATACAAGTCTGCAATGATTGGCATATCCGTTCTGGCACCCAGAATTTCCCTGCATTACATCACGATAAATGGATTTGATAATTTTTGTGTTTAACGTGGATGAATCTATTCCGTTAGAAATAGTGTGATCTGTACCTGCATGCGTATTAAAGGATGGTTGTTCGATTCTCATGAGTTACCTCTACATTACGATTTATTTAGGACAACTTCCTGCTGAACAGAAAGTTTTCTCTCAAAAAGAACTTTTGGTTTTCGAGAGAAAGAAAATATAAATAACATATTGATTATTGTCAAAAAAAAGATTCGTTTTTGCGAAACGAATCCAAATTGTTCGATGCGATCAATGCGTTATGGTTTAATCATTGAGGTGGAATTTCCACTCTTATAATCGAGATAGTCATGAAGAATTTCAGCATGATCAAAAGCAAGCTCATTCCACGGGATATCATCAACCTTAACTACAAATGCCTTAGCTGCATCATCGCCAGCGGCTGGCAAGCTAAATGCTTTCGCTACGTGTGTAACTTCAACTGAGTGATGTCTGAAGTCGCGACATGGTTGAGAATAAACATGGAATTGTCTTAAATCCTGCAATTCGAGATTCACTTCTTCCCTCATTTCTCTTCTTACAGCATTCTCTACTGTTTCCCCATACTCAACCTTTCCTCCTGGAATAGCTTTTCCAAATGGAGCTTTTCCTCTCTCAATGAGAACAATTCCTTGGAATTGGTCTTGGTTGTACACCTCGATGATGGCTGTGGTTGTAAGAATGGGAGATTTGCGAGCTCCTTTTATCGGCTCACTAGCTTCCGCTGATACAACAGTAATGAATACAAAAAAATATAATAAGTATTTGCAATAACATTTATTCATATGTTCTCTTGTTTTTTGAAATTAAGGAGCCGAATATCCACCATCAATTGTAATCTATTGCCGGGAAACCATTCTTTTCCCAGAAAATCTTATAATAACGCGTGCCATTTGATTTGGCACATAGGAATAGGGGATAATTTGCTGATCAACCAATCGCAAAGTAGTCTCGTTTGCACCTCGATCGATCGCTTTTTGTTTTGCCTTTTCACAAAGCTCATCCAATATTTCCTTTCGATTTTGTAAGCTGACTATCGTATCGATAGTTCCTGAAATTTCAGCGAGAGCTGCTCCATAAGCGTTAGCGACATTGAAAAATGAAGGGATTTTGTGTTCTTCTTGAAAGAAGCGGGGAGGAAGTAATGCTGAACCACCTCCTACAAAAACGATTGGTGTATCTTTGTATTCTCCTCGTATTTTTAGAATCAGTTCCTTTATTTTTTCTTTAACTTGATTAAAAACTGCCTCTGCTTGATCTAGATTTATAGAATTTTGTAGGGGCTGAGATTGTTCTATTTCAATATGTCCCATGAAAAGAGCCGCGTCAGTTAAAGTCAATTCATTACCTCCAAAGCTAACAGCTTGTGTTGCCAAGAATTTTCCTACGCTTGTAGGCCCAATAAATGGTTTATTGGAATTAAAGCGAATAATACTACCTCCTCCAAGGGCAACTGATAAGACATCAGGCATGGGAAAATTTAGGGAAACACCGCCAATATTTGACTTATTTAAGCTCCGAATCGGAAAACCGCCACGCACAAATCCCACGTCAGTAGAAGTCCCACCTATATCTACGACAATCACATTTTCCAATTCAGCCAAACGTGCACCTCCAATAAAAGAGTTGGTAGGTCCTGCTGAAATTGTCAAAACGGGATAATCAATGGCTCTTTCAATTTCAATTAAGCTTCCATCATTCTGAGTAATCATCAAAGGACAAAGAAGGCTCAATTTTTGACAAGCAGCTTGCAATGAACAAAAACCTTGCTGCATAACACGTTTAAGTGAGGCATTGAGGATAGTTGAATTTTCCCTTTCAATAAATCCAATGCCACCAATTTCGTGCGAAACTGATATAGGGAAACGATCTCCAATCATTTCGCGGACAAGATTTGAAACGATTTGTTCCTGATCACCGTTTAGAGGCGAAAAGACACCTACAATGGCGATACTATCCACTTGTTTTTCGAGAAGTCGCTGTATGGCCTGGCGAGTTTCCTCTTTGCAAAGAGATGTTAAGACTCCGCCATGGCACTCAAAACCACCACTGATGGTTTCCGAGCCCCCAATAACAGCATCTTTGAGATCTTGTGGCCACGAAAATGCTACAGGCAGAGCTTCTGGTCTTTGTCCTGCAATCCGAATAACACCAACTCGAAAAAGATCTTTTTTCTGTAAAATTGCATTTGTAGCATGCGTAGTACCTAGAAATACACCCTGGATATTTTCTGGATTGATTGCAGTTTGCGCAAGCAACTGTTTCAAAGCAGTTGAAAATCCAAGGCTAATATCATTTGTTGTAGTCGTTTTAACTGAACAAATGATTTTATCATTTTGATCTACAAGAACGGCATCGGTGTTTGTTCCACCAATGTCTACGCCAATGATGTATGAGTTTTTCATAAAATTACCGGAGTAGGTTCATAGTAAGTTGAGAAATCGGTTGATAATCGATGTCATACCCAAAGACACGAGGACCTACTAGTTCCAGTCCTTCTACTGTTTGCCAAATTTCTGGAGCTGGTATCGCGATTAAGACGACTTGAAGACCATATCGAAGCGCTTCACTTGTAAGTGGAGTTCCACTATTTTCTTCCAGAAGTACCAACAAGTCTGGAGTGGAAGCAAGAATGTTATCTCCGCTTTTCGTTAAAAGATATTCATTTTGATAAAAAATTTTAACTTTTTTATTTTCGTTTAAAATTGCAACTGAGCCTTGTAAAAAACCATCTGTTACGGCTTGGTTTATTTCAATTAATGTTCCTTTATCAATTAACGTAGCACCTGACCTATGAATGAGAGCTTGAATCGGATCTATTCCTTCTTTTCGAGCTTTTGTAATTGCTTCACCCAATTCAAGAGCTTGAGTGAGTGTGCCAGCCACTACTGCACCTGGAACTTCTGCTCCTCCCATGAGATAGAAGCCAACTGCACTGCTGGAGCCCATTGATACAGTTATAGATCTAGCAATTCTTTCCAAAGTTTTGGCATCAGACGCTTCTATTACCGCAGTGTTCCCAAGACAATCAGCCATTACAGCAGGTGTTGCTTTGAGTTTTTTTAAATAACAACTACTCATTTGAAGTTCTGGAAAAGCCCTGCCGATCATATCTGCATCTAAAACTGGAAGTCTGGATTTGGCAGCGATTATGAGCGGAGTAAATGCATTAGCACCTCCCATCTCAGCAGCCATTAAAACTGTGGGTTTGCGCTGCAACCTTCCTTCAATTGTTTGTAAGAGATTATCCAGTTCTCTCCCACTTAGCAGTCTCTCCATATTAATTAACGGGGCTCCCATCATCGAGAGAGGTACTATAAGATCATCTTCTTGGAGTTCTTCTACAGAGATGATGTTTATAGGGCCGTACTTTTCTATGAGGAACTTTGTCATGAGAAGAGCGTAGGAAGGATCGCCTCCTCCTCCAGATCCCAAAACGGCGCTTCCCAGACTTAAGTTCTCTAAGTCATCAATTGTCAATTGTTTCATAAGTTTCTTTCCTTTGATAAATAGTATTTAAAATAAATTGTGTTAATAAAGATGCCATGAATGCATCAAATGCAGGAACGCCTGTAATAAACCAGTGGAAAAATGAAGAAGAAATTCCGATGGAAATACCTATCAACCAACTCAAAATTGAGATCCAAGGGATGTTTATATATTTTAGGCTGCTTCTTTCCAAAAGGTAGCTAGAAAGAACTACCGCACCCATCCCTCCTATAGTCACACTAAGCAGATCAAGGACATCTTCAATATTTCCCAAGGGATTGAAGCAAGCAACAACTATTCCTATTACTCCTAAGGCTACTGTTCGCATAGTCGGGGTAAGTTGCCCAGGCAATGAATACGAAGAAGTAATAGCTGAATAAAGATTAGCATTATTAGTTGCCCACCCTGACAACAGAACAAAACAGCTAATCCACATTACCCATAGTGTTCCATGCCCTGTTTGCAAGACTTCTAAAATTGAATTTCCACCTGTAACAGCGGAGAGATAGATTCCCACTACTTCAATAAAGGGGACTACCAATCCATAGAGCAATAGGATACAGATTTGTGCATCTTTGCTAGATTGGGCATGCCTAAAAAATGTAGGTAAATCTATAACCGCAGCAATGTTGGCCCCTATTATTAAGGAAAGTCCCCCAAGCCAAGAGATTGTTAAGGGCGCTGCCATGGGAATGGATCCTTCAGCAGAGAACAGAGCGTAACAAAGGGTGATCCCTAATAAGGGTGCACTAAAATAAGATAACCATTTCATTGCCTTCATGCCGAAGCACATTACGCTACCAAGTACTATCCCGATACCTATGTTAAGAAAAAGGGAAGGAATAGTGATTCCTAACATATTTAAGAGTTGCTCACCGCTAAGGCTCATCACATTAAGTTGAATGCCAAACCATCCCAACATCGAAAATATCATTAAAGAAGCAAATAGAAGCCTACCTTGATTCCCAAAATAACTAACCGCATGTTGGACTGTACTTTGAGGTCGATATGTACTCAATGAAGCGAGTACATAACCAATGACCAATAAAAATGCATTTCCAAGACCGACGCCAAGCAATGCTGCAAGCCATCCAAATTTTTGGCAGACAAGTTGACCTACCATGATAACGGGGAGACAAATTGTCCCTCCCGCCTGAATACTCAAGAGCTGCCACCATGATTGTTTTTTTACAATTGTTTGATCCATTATATCTTTCCTTCATCTTCAAGATAATACATGATTTGAGTCACAGCTCTTTCGGGCCATTCTGGAATTGATCGTTCAGGTAAAAAAGAGCAAATAACTTTTTCTGCCAACAGCTTCGCTTTTTGAATCAATTGAGGCATACTTCCAATAGTTGCTGGATAAACGTGTTGTATAAAAAACATACTGGGGTTTTCTAATGCATAGCCTTCACTTCTGGACATTTTTTTATAGCGTTCTAATTCACCGTCATTCAACTCTTTGATCAGACGGTCTCCTTCAGGATTTGGATATTGCCTGTGATCAGCAGCTCCAGCTAAAATAACGTCTAGTTTTTGAGTTGTGATGGTCTTTCTCCATTGACTGTTAGAAGGTAATAAATCGGTATTTGCACAAACTACTCCTTGAACAAAAATGGCAGCTTTCGCTAAATCACTCGGATAAGGAACCGACTCCTCATAAAATGAACCTTGATTTCCAACGGTTGGTTGGAAAACAATACAATCTTCATCAACGATGCCATACTCCTTGTCCTTAGCTAAAAATTTTGCATAAATAACGAGTGGAATTCCTTTCTTTTGGGCAGCTAAAAGAAGGGTTTTATAAGTCCAAAACATTGGAATGCATGGCCAGCTATTATAGGTTACAATAAAATCTTCGGAGCACATTTTCTCTAATTGCTCATCTTTTAAAAATTTTGCTTGTTCCTGAACAAAGGCTACTGAAGCTGCTGATAGAAGTTGACGCACTTTTCGCAGAAGATTCTCCGTAAAGCTTGTTGATATATCCGCTCCAAACTGTTTTAATTTTTTGGGATCAGCTGCGTCATTTCTACATAAAGGAGACGAGACCTTTGCAGGTTTGACAATTTTTGCTACTGAAAGAAGGAAAGATTCAAACAAGAACAATTCATCCGATGTTAAAGCAACATCCATCTCCTCCTCTTGTTCTAGTAAACTTTGCAATGATGTCCCTCTTCTCATAAGGGGCTCAAGGGATGTAGATAACGTTTCAATCTTAAGCTTTGAATTGGTGATCTGAGCTTGGATTGATTTGACAGACTCAAAACACTTTTGAGTAGTCATAGCGATTTTTACGGCACGAATTTGACATGCATTCTCGCCAACGACAGCATCAAATTGTTCAAAACGACTGCTCTGTAAAGCAGTAATTGCTTGTCCCATTGCTTCTAAAAGCAAGCTATATTCTTTAAGGCTTGTCCTTAAACTCCCATTCATTTTAGTGGAAGTATCATAAGGCAATAATTCACTTAAAAAGCGCTTTGGAGTAACGACTAAATTATTCATAAAATCCTCAAATAAAGTTTTTGTCTTTTTCAAGCGCATGCAAGTTTGAAAATACGCGCGCAAAAAAGAACGTAAATGTTTTTAATTATAAGTAACTTATTCTGAATAAGATGCGAATTCGCGAGAAAGAAAAAAATCTCAAACGAATAGAACTAATTCAGAAATCAAAATAAAAATTTAAAGGAAACAATTAATGAGCTAGATGCTCGTGATGATGAGAAGAATGATGGATGGAAAGAGCAAAGATAGACAAAGAATTAAGATAACGATTGGATTGCGCTGGACATGACCGGGCGCCATAGTCAAGTTGTTTGGTTTTCATATCATTCTCCTGTATGATTTTTCACTTGGGCAAAATTCACCCATGTAAACGAATTATATCTGTTTGTGAATTTAAAGCAAGGTTTATTATCAATTGACGATACGCCCTAACTAATGTAAACTAAAAAACCTATTTCTTTAGGTTCAGGCTTATGACCAATCTCTTGTGTGAAGTCGCTATAATTGGAGCGGGACTAGCAGGTTTAGCTGCTGCAGATTCTCTTAAATCTCAAGGCTATAATGTTAAAGTTATAGAAGCAGAAAGTCGAGTTGGAGGAAGAGTATTAACTTATCATTTACCAGATAATACACATTTTGAATTAGGCCCCTTTTCTTTTGGAGATGGCGAGCAACCTTTATGGGATTATATTCACCGATTTGCACTTCCTATCATAAAGCATACTCAAATGGAAAGAATTTTCTGGTTTAAAGATTGGACTGGAAAAATAAGTGAGAAAGGTCATTTCCTTAAAGGCAAGGAACAAGAACTCCCTCTCTACTTGTTGTTGAACAGTTATCGTGAAAAACTAGAAAAAATATCCGAAGATATGCCTCTAAGAGATGCTTTGCAATTTGTAGGGGCTTCTGAAAATGCTATTGAATGGTTACAAGCTAATACACTGGTTGGATTACTAGGGAATGGCTTTGAAATAAATTCAACACATGCCGCCCTAGCTTTTTTAAAGCAATACGACAACTCAACCTCTTTTTATGCTATACAAGGGGGAAATGATCAATTACCTCAGGCATTTGCCAAACAACTGAAAGAGAATTTTCTTTTTAATTATCGGGTGCAAAAAATAGAACACTTAAAGGACAAGTGTATTCTAACAGGTGAGAGATTCACAATTGAAGCAAGGAGAGTAATCTTTGCTATTCCTCTCCCAGAAATTAGGAAAATTGAAATCAGCCCTCCACTTTCCCTAGAAAAGCAATCAGCTATTCAAAACATTCCCTATACTTTATGTGCTCGTATTTCAATTATCGCACCTTCAGCAATTTTTGGTATTCCGCCTCGAGGAGGAGTTTTTTTATTTTCTGATTGTCTAGGTTGGTTTAGAGAACAAACGTTATTTCAAATTGATCCTCATAAAAAAACTGTTCTAAGTATAAGCTTGGTAGGACATCAGGCCGAGAAGTTATTTTCATCTGTTGGCGAGTGGAAAAGATCTATTGATGAAGCCCTTTCTAAACTCTATCCAAAATGGGATCCGAAATTAGCTGAATATTACGCACATGTTTCGAAAGAAGGATACTCCTATTTTTCAACAAATAGGAAGGAACTACAAAATTCTTTGAGAAAAGTGGAGGGAAGAATGCATTTTGCGGGTGAGCATACGAGTGATAAATTTTCATCCATGAATGGTGCTTTAGAATCAGGAATTCGTGTAGGAAAAGAAATACAAGCCTATGAAGAAATAAGAAGATCAAAACTTTAAAGATCTCCACATCGAAATCAAAGAAGAAAAGTAAAATGCTATGTTTTTGTTGTGAGAATGAGTTGCGTAAATAAAATGCCGTTTAAGAATATGTATAAGCAAGAAGATGAAAATGTAGGGCAGCTGGGAATTCGATGACCAGCGGGTAAGGAATTAATATGAATCCAATTATTTCTAATTTTTCTGATGGATCAATCGATGATTTTCCTCAAAAAACGTTACCTCTTAACGAACTTTATAAGATAGATGGATTAGTTTCTTATATTTATTATCCATCTCAAAGAGGTTTTCCTTTCCTCGGACACGCTGAATTAGAAATAAAAGCACGCTCATATACTTTGTTTCGTCAATTTAAAATAAGATATTTATATCGAATGATAAAGTTGTCCGAATCCGGACATGGATTTCCTTTTTTTCGTTTTTACATTTCTGTAACCCCAAAGCAACTTCGAGATCTCAAGAAAAATAGCCTTCTAACACGGGGGCTAACTTGTTCAATGGGAGTTGCAGAAGCCCTGTCAAGACAAGGGGAATATACTATACCCTTACCAATTGCTATTTTTCCTTTCACTTCCGCTATTTATTTGGCCGGTGCAAAAATGTTAGGTTCACAACGAATAAGCCAGGTTGACTTTCATGGGAGTAAAAATATAACAAAAAATTTCTTAAAGAGCATCATGGGCATAGCTGGCGAATGCTTGAATATTTACGTTTTATTAAGTTTAGGTTATCTATTTTTTTCTAAAATAAAATCAGAAATTTAGCCACACAGCGTCACTAACCGACAAAACTCAACTTGAAAAGTTTGAAAAATCAAGTTTACTCATACGAATTGGAAAAAGATGGAGGCGGCTGGACGAGTTCAGAACTTTTAACTGACAGAATTTGAAGTTTTTATTTATGATTTAGATGTTCATAAATTACACCATGGTGCAATCCTATGCTGACTATACACCGTTCTACTAACGCGATTCTTTTTTTATTACTTCTTTGTAGTAGCATTCTTTGCGCAAAACAGTCTGTTATTATTGATACAGATGTTGGTTACGATGATCTCATGGCAATCATGAGCCTTGTAAATAAGCCAGAAGTTGATGTTAAGGCAATTACAATCACGGGTACGGGGCTTGCTCACCCAGAGAAAGGTTTAGAAAATATACGACTACTTCTTGCCTTTTTAAACAAGAATATACCTACAGCTTATGGGAGAGAGCAACCTTTCGAAGGGGGTCATCTTTTCCCAGAAGATTGGCGTTCGAGCGTTGATTCAATTTCAGAGAAAATCAAAGATTTTGTGAATGAGAATATCAACCTCTCTTATGAATGCAATGCAGTAGAATTATTGGCGGCAAAAATAAATGCTTCTCCTGAAAAAATCACCTTTTTAGCATTGGGACCATTAACAAATCTGGCCGAACTTTTTTTTAAACATCCCGATCTTTTTCAGAAAATCAACAAGATCTATATCATGGGAGGAGCATTTAATGTTCCTGGAAACCTCTCTATTATTAAAGATAGTGTAGCTGAATGGAATATTTTTGCTGATCCCAAAGCAGCAAAAGTTGTGATGGAAAGTGGTATCCCTATTTATCTTATTCCTCTTGATGTAACCAATCATGTTCCTTTAACAATGTCTTTTTATGAAAAGGTCAAAAAAACCCATATAAACACACGAAAAGGAGAATTTTTCTTAAGTTTGTTAAACGGCATTTTGCCATGGATTGCCCTTGATGGATTTTACTTTTGGGATGTTATCGCTGCAGAAATTCTCACTGATCCTTCTTTAGCATATTTCGAAAGATATGAGATCGATGTCATTACAGCGCAGGGTCCTGATTGTGGAAAAACGTTTTTCTCTGAAAATGGTTTTCCTGTCGAGATCGCAATAAAAGTGGACGCGACGAAGTTACTTCAAGCCTTTTGCGATACAATAAAATGATTGCGGTCAGGCTTGCTAGATTACCTAATTAATTGCCTTTAACTTCTTGCGATAGACGATCGTCGGTTTTAACAGACCAAAATGAGTTAAATACTTTTTCACTCTCTACAAGTCGAATCAGTTGAGTCATGTTGTGTATAAAAGAAGATTTCCATTCATCGAAGCTTGAAGAGTAATTCCCTGCAGGAGGAATTGATTTTACAAAGTCTTTCAACTCTGTACCCATTGGACAATTGATTTTTATATCTATTGCGATTTCATGTGATTTTTCGTCAGCCTTTGTAATGATAGATGTGTTATTTTTGAGTTGAATAATGATAAGTTCAACAGATTCAGAAGAATTATTTACACTTCTATGCTGCTCATTTTCGGCGTCAGCTTTTCTAAAAACAGCTTTGCCTGTTGGAAATTTTTACGTCTGTTGTTCGGCCATCTGTCTCAAGACGAGTGATCGTTCCTCCTTTTAAGGCAATAATTACTTGCGGATACGTATCACGATGAAGACCAATTTCTTCATAAGGCGCTATTGTTGCCTTCCCTATGCAGATTTGGTCGTTTTCAAATTGTTGCTCATATTCTAAAGCTTGGATTTGAAATGACAGGGAACACATTAATATGGCTAATACCTTTTTCATAAAACTCCGTATTTTATTTCTGATTGTTTCCTTTGGAGGATTCAAGAGCGTCTAATTGCAAGTCTGCTTTTTCGGTAAATATTAGCTCAAATATCATTTTGCGCATATTTAGCGAACGAACCTCTTTTACGTACTTTCCCTTCTTTTGACTGTTGCAATCCTTCTTGTACGTCTTTTAGTGCTTGCGGATTTTTATAGAGCCAAAGTTCTCGTGCTGGTATTTCTGCCATAGGTTCCAGGATGACTTATCTCCCTCCGTATAAGCTCTAAAAGAACAAACCTCATAATCGGGTAGCAATTTGGCGAGACTAATTCGTTTTCTAGCATCTAATGTTAATCTTAATTCATTCTCATGTTCGGAATGTTTGCTTAATTTCATAATAATCAAGTGGATGCTTTTTTACATTTACTTTCGTATTTCATAATCGCCTGGCATAAGAGCAATTAATTGACCGTTTTTCCATAGGTCTATTAAGTTTTTATTGTTAAAACGTCCAAAGGCCCTACATCCCATTGCAAGCAAGTTTAACTCAACATAGAAAAAAAAAGCCAGCCGTATTAGCCATATTGGGAAGACATTTCCAAAGAAAATAAATGCTGGAATACTATAGAAAACAAACCCAAGAATGAATGCAGCCAAAATGGTAAAAAGACAAATAGCCAAGGGGAGTTTAATGTTTTTTGATATAAGTTCCATGATTCGATAGAGAGGTTTTAGTGTTTGCGACCCTAACCGTTCACAAAAACTCATTTCATACGCATTTTCGGCTCCCGTGACTGAGAGGAGCTTTCCAGCAAAAGCAAAAGCGATTGCCTCTTTCCAAGACCAGCTATTCATTATGCAATCACATCTTGGTCATGATAATGTTTTAATAATTCTTGATTCAAGAAACGTCCAAATGCCCTCATTCCAACGCCAAAAATAGTTATTTCAGAAAGAACCCATAAACAAAAGCGAACATAATTCCAATTGATCCAATCAATCATCCAATTGAAGATCGTTGACAGTGTATCCCAAGTATCTGATGGATAGAACAAAAGCGCAGCTAGAATCATAGCAAAAGCGGTGAAAAAGACTGTAATCGCACGAGGATCAAAAAAAACATCCAAAATAAATTCCTTAAAATCATAAGCAAACCAGCTGAGCGTATCTCCAATTTTCTCAATTTTGTTTGGAGGCGATTTTTCTCTAGATATTGCAGTTTCTTTACGAAGAGCGAAGCGCAAGTTGTTCTGAAAATGAGATTTCATGGTGAGTCCTTAATATTCTATTAAAATAAATAATGTTAGCAAACAAGCCATGGATTTCTCTCTATACATATCGTTTTTTCCTTAAATAAAATTGTTTTTCACATATTTTTGGTTCACTTCGAAAGTGAATTATATTTTTATACGGACATATTTTTATTTTCAATTAATATAAATAATTTTAATTTTTATTTGTTAAAAATGTATGATAAATTTTTTATAGACTTATCATGAAATATTTAAAAATATAAAAAAATGAAATAAGAATGTTGACAATCCAAAAAAATACTGGAGAAACCCCTCTCCTTGATTAGAAGATTATCCTATATTGGGAACCGAATGTTCTATTTTGCACCTATAGGACGAAACAAAGGGATAGGTCTGAATAGTTATTTTATGTTAAAATTATGGAAATAATTTCTTTTTATTAATTCATAATATGAATACATCCTTAACAAAGCATATTATCGAAAATAATGGTATTATAGATCACATAGCCAATTATTGCTTGCGTCCTCTTCATGGGTTATTACATCTTTCCACAGGTGTTGTGCGAGTATTTAGAGTCGATTTATGTGCAACTACTAGAACAGTTTCTGGCAAAGAAATTACTTTAGAAAAAGTAGATGAGCATTCCTACACTCCTTTTCCTAAGCATACAATTAAGAAAGTGACTTATATCGCTTTATGGATTTTCCTTGTAATTCCTGGGACTGTTGTAGGGATTTGTTTGAAAAAAATTCTTTATAATACCAATCCTTCTTTTAGAGAAAAACACAAACATATTTCTTTGTTTATTACTAGACAACAGCTTTCTAAAACAGAAGAAACCCAAACTTTGACTGAAACCCAGAAGGACACATCCGATAAATCACTTGTTATAAAAGCGGAGGGAAATCGCTCCAAAAAAATCTATAAAAATTATGTTGTTGTTTTGGATGATTTATCTTTTTGTAATTCGGTTTATTATTTAGGACTAAGTGAGACCATTAAGCTAAAAGAATTAAATAAAAATTTTTTTATTAAAATAACGAACAATAACTCTAAATTTAATTTTTTTGCTCTTTACAAAACAAGATTACCAAGCTTAAAAAATCAAGTACCTTGTTCTTTTAATCAAATTACCCAGCATTATCAACAAAATATCCAACAATATGCGTATACGCCTGAACTTATCGCTCTTTTTGGTGGAGTGGAAAATATCCTGAGATTACCTATTGTGTATAAGGGAGTTACTTTTAATAAAGAAAAATTTTATAATAATATTGAGACGTTTGCCCATGGTGAGGATTTCCGTAGTACTCCTGCTATTTTTAGATTGCAGATTAAGACACCAGAAAAAGAATTTATGTTCATTCTTATCAAATACAGTCTATTTTTGCCTATAGAAGCAATCAATTATAGGGAGGAGGATTCCCAAAAACAGTACAAAAATATATATGACGTGGAGCGTAATGACGTTTGCAGCTTAGGCCCCTGTGGATTTCGCGATACCGGCAAATTTTTTTATGGGACGTTGGGATTACGGTATGGAGAATTAGAAGGAGTGTACGGGCTTCAGGGGGATGTAGTGTGGCATGATTATGTATGGCTTGAATATGGAAGTACATTTAATGAGGACACCTGTAAGTACGTAAATTGTTGGAAGGTTGTAGACCCTAGATTTAATAGCATGCCCACACTTTTAAATCCCTCTCCAGAATATAGGCGATCATTGCCATTTCCTATTCCGAGATATCCACCACTCAACTTCAAGTCGTTGCAAAATTTACCAAAGTCCCAATCTTCTTCCGGTATTTTTACAAATTCTTATCAGATTCGTGATATTCATTATATCTATGGAAAGACAAAAAATTATACTTTGCATACGGGGAGAGTATTCAAAAATCTGCCTGTTTTCCCTGGGCATATACCCATCGAAAAAGTATTTAAAGGATCCGAGATTGTGAATCCTAAAAAGTTCGCAGATTTTTCAATAGATTCATCAGGAAATATCATTTCCACTGGAAGAACAAGTAACAAGCTTACAAAAATAATTTCATTTAACACTACGTCTGCGTCAGATGATTGGTTTGACTAGAGAGTCGGATGAACCGGCGACCAGTTATCGCTAGCAAGGTAAAGTTTTTTTCTGGACATAGCAATTTTCCCTAATAAAATAACAGAATATAAGAGAAAAAAAGCAAAAAATCAATGGCTGTGTTTCTCTTTTACAGCTTATGGATGATGGATAAAAAGTGGGGGGGTGGATCGTTCAGAACTTTCGACTGGAAAAAGTTTTTATTTTTATCTATCTTTGATGTCAAATATTAAAGCCAAAAACCCTATTATGACTAATAGCCTTGTTTACGATACTGATTTAGCTTATGTTTATGATCCAGTGGATACAGTAACAATCGTCAAGTGGCAATACTTACTGGTAGCCGTATGTTTGTTTCTTGTATCATTGAGTCCACTTCCGCTCTACGGAAGCTCTCCAGCCCTAATTCAAAAATACGACGAAAATACTGTGCGTGCAGTACTTATTGATGAACTCCCTGACCTTGACATCGACACTGTAGTGCTCATCACTGCCGGTTGGGACAATCTGGTGGCTGATATAAATGATGAATGGATTTTTCGATTTCCACGAGTCGAAGAGTTTCTACAAACACTTGAGCGTGAACAGTTGTTACTTAAATACTTACAAAATAGAGTTTCACTACCAGTTCCTCTTTACAAATACATCGGTTTACGCACAGCATTTGTAGGCTACCGCAAAATCTTTGGAGAAGCCCTGAATGAGAAAGTATACCTTAGCTACTCAGTTGGAATTCGTCAAAAAATCGCAGACTCACTTGCACTTTTCTTAACTCAATTTCATCATGCAGTCAGTGTGGAGGATGCTCTTGAATTGGGTTACAAGGAATACCATCTCCCGCTGCAATGGATCGAACACAATCTATTCGGCACATTTCCTTCCAATGAAATCGAGCGTATTATAGGCGAAGCGCTTCTATATACAAAACAAAACCCTTGCAGCACAAAGAACCTAGTCCTTTTACATAACGACCTTCATGGGGGAAACCTAGCGTTTGATGTGAAAACGGCACAGGTGACCGGTATCTTTGATTTTTCAGATGCTGCGATTGGTGACTACTCTGTTGAATTTGGAAAGCTCTTCAGTATCCATCCAGATCTTGCTATCCGAACCTCAAAGGCTTATGCTAGCCTTAATGACGTTGCGGACCCAATCCTACCTGCAGCGGTAGACTATATTCTGCGCCGAGCATTATATATCTTACATACCAGGGAGTGTGGTGGGGATGTGTCGCGAGAGAATAATCTCGTGCAAATACTACAAGACTTCGTTCCAGTTTGGGAAGATCTGCAAAGCGCGAGAAAAGTCAAAATAGATTAAAATATCTGCTTTTGTAAATAGATAAAAAATGGGTCGTGCTAAACAGGTAATTCTCGAAGGCAAGCATTGTAATGACAAATAAAATACTTAATCATTCTGATACAGAATCTTTTTAAAGCTTCGACGATTGTAAGATTCTCAAATTTTCCTTTGCTTGGGAATGCCCCTGTTTTGCAGCAAGGGTAAAGTAACGCTCTGCCTCATCAAGATCCTTCTCAACAACGCCTTCTTCGCCATAGTAATACCATACTCCTAACTGGTTTTGTGAATCTTCATCACCTCCATCGGCTGCTCTTTTAAAATAGGTAAAAGCTTTCCTGATATTCTTTTCCCCGCTTTGGCCTTCCTTATATATATAACCTGCATTGTGATTAGCAAATACATGCCCTTGTTCTGCAGCGAGTGCGAAAAAATGTAGCGCTTGTGTGAAATTTTTTAGAGTAAAATTGAACATACCCAATTCAAATTGAGCCTTGCCCGATCCTGCCTTAGCGGCTAGTCGAAAGTAGGTGATGGATTTTTCAGTGTTTACTTCTACGCCTTTACCTGTTGCGTACATTTCCCCTAAACAATATAAAGCCTTTCCATTTCCTTGTTCCGCTGCTAAACCGTAATATTTTAAAGCTTGAGAAAACTCTTCTTTCACATAAAAATACCAGTTACCTAACTCCAATTGAGATGAGCAATCTCCTAACTCTGATGCTCGCTGAAAAAATTGGATGAATTTATCCAAATCACCTTTACTTCTATGTAGAAGGGCTAAATTTCGTAGAGCGTTTATATGTCCCCCTTCTCCTGCCAGCGTGTAATACTTCAATGCTTTAACAGGATCCGGCTTAACAAAATTGAAATTGCTGTCACCTACATCATACAAAGACCCAATTTCGAATTGCGTCTGAGGATGTCCAGCATCTGCTGCAGATAGGTAATATTCTAGGGCCTTATATAGATCTTTTTTTACCCCAATACCATCTTTATACATTGCTGCAAGAGAACGTAAGGAGACAGAATTACCTGATAACTGCCAATGCCGGAAAGCATCTTTGTAAGATACTTTTGTTCCTGTACCATCAAAATACATGCGACCAAGACGAAAATGTGCAAAGGAGTCGTGCAAACGAATCGTTGTTTTGTAGAAATTAAACAAGTCGATCTCCGCTTTTGCTTTTTGCTCCTTTGTAACAGTAGGAAGGATTTTATCGTATATCGCTCTCTGCTCTGGAAGTAATTGGTCGGCTGTGACGAAAAACTCATTTTCCCAGAAATCGGCAAGTAGTGCCATAGACGTCAAAATGGCCGTAATATGGGTTAAATCCCAAGAACACTTTTTCACATTTAAAAGGTGTCCAAAATTCCCTTTCCTTCCGAGAAGCTCTCCATCCATAAGTGCCCATTTTATTTCCTTAGTTTTCTCATTGATTGGTTTAGAGAAAATAAATTCATGGATATAACAAATCGCTCTACGTATGCTCAATTTGACCCAACTATCGGTTTCACCATGATAATAATCATGCATAGAGAAGCTATAGGTTCCAAAATATTGCCCATCTCCAAATTTCGGAACAGGGGCTACAGACGTTCCCACTTGAAAAGGACGGAGATCTTGCAATTTAAAATGAGTAATCAATTCTTTTGTGCCCTCTCCCAAAAAAGATACATAGGAAATTGCACGATCTTTGCACATAATCTGAGTTCGTTCTAGAAGCATACTGTAGGAAGGAATAACCATGACGCTTTGCTTGATCCCTTTAAATTTATTCGATTCACCGACTTCAACAGGGTGTAAAAAACCAATTGCATCTATCAGTCTTTGATGGCCCGTGGAATATTGCAGCACTGGACCTTCAGGCATCTCAATCGTATGATAATATTGCTCGGAATCAGGCTTACATTTTAAACGCTCAAGCAGTCGTTCTATTCCTAAATCTTCTAAACCAAGATACTCTTTTATATATTGAGAATTTTCGAAAATTGAATAAGTTTGTAATTTGGGGAGATGGTTTGTTTGAGGGACAGGCAAAACATAGGTAGAGTTAGAATAATTCAAACAGACCTCGCGGTTGACAATGAATTGGTCGATTGCCTGATAGAGAAGACAGATTGATGTGACTTGTTCTTGCGTTACATACCCATTCATGTAACTAACAAGTGCTAGGAGTGAATACTCTTGATAATGGGTAATATCTTCAGCAATATTGACTATTCCTCCTTTTGTTTGGAGCTGAATGATAAAATCTATGATACGTCGAGTAGAATTTCTATATTTATTGAAAGCAGCTCTTTGAGTAGAAGTGAGGTAACGCGTTAAATTATGCTTATCGAAATCCTTATGAGAAAAAGTTTCGAGTGATAGACAAATTTTTTTGGTTATATACTTATGGAAAAAATTGTGTATAAAATTTACACTCCCAGCACCGGTTTGGTCATCATTCCCTTTTTTTTTATTTCCAAATGCAATCTCTTCGCCCCCGTCAGTATAATCAATAATTAAATCTGCTATTATACTAGCCATCGCTAATCTAGGTTGTTCACTCCCAAAAATCATTATTTCTCCAGAGGTTAAGAATAAATGCTATCTAAATTGGATCAATAACTTCAAGCAGAGTAATTGTAACAGTAAAAAATAGAATAAAAATCAAAAATTAATATATACCGAAATGTCTCAAAATTTGGATTTTTGGCTGGGGTGTAATTTTTCTCATATAATTAAATTCCTTTCCTATCGAGCAATTGCTCTAAGATTTGTTTCACTTCCGGCCATTCGCTTTCTAGTACCCGAAACCAAGCAGTATCACGGTTACAATTTTTAGCGATCATATGGCTTTCTTGGATACCTTCAAATTTAAAACCCATACGCAGCGCAGCTTTACGCGATCGTTCGTTCAATGAATGACACTTCCACTCAACACGTCGATAGCCTAATTCAAAACAATGTTTCAGCATCAAATAGGTAGCTTCAGTATTAGCAGGACTTTTCTGGACTATCGGACTGTACCAAATGCCTCCTAACTCAATTTTCAGATGAGAAGGGATATTGTTCATGAAATTGGCTATCCCTATTTGCGAACCCAAAGAGACATCAAACACACACATGCAACGTCCATTAGGAGAATTTATTTGCGATTGTAAACTAGCAGCAAGCTCTTCAACCTTATTGAAAGGACCATCAAACATGTAACGCCACACTAATTCATCTGCATCATAGGAATTCATAGATCGATCGCCAAGCTTAAGAGCACTGCCGTTCGACATTTCAAAAAGACGTTGAGCATCGCGTTCAATAACGAGTGGCTCGAGTCGAATATATTTTCCTGATAAGGTAACTGACGTCGGTTTTTCAGATAGCTGATTTCGTCTCTCAAGTGTTTTTGTCGGCAATTTTTGAAGCATATTGATGTTTACCTAATTAATTTCTCTAAATATTTGTCAGATTCTTGAGAATGGTGAAAAACTAAAAATTCTACATTTGAGATCATTTTCGTGGTGTCACGAAAATGATCATCTGGATTGAAACTTGCTGATCTACAAGACTCTACATCTCAGAGTTGAGTACTCCTTAATGCATTCTAGGTGATATTTTAGCTTCAGCGGAAATAGACTTTTTCCTTTAGAACATTTTTTTAAAAACTCTGCCAACACTTCTCAAAGGTTGTCTAACTACATTTCGTACCACTCGTTCTGCAACCTTTCCTACAGGTTGAGCAACTTCCTTCACAACGTGTTCTACTGGTTTTCCAATAGCTTTAATAGGTTCTACAACTACCTCTTTAACTACTTTTTCTATCTTTTTTACTGGAATTGAAGCAGATGCGCCCGGAATAAATGGAATGCCAACCGTAACTCGAGATTGAGAAATTTTTTTTAATGGGATACTCAATCCCACTAATGGAACTATTGGTACCATTATGGTTATATCTTTTGCGGGATGTCTAAAACTTGTGCGTATAGACAAATCACCTATAAAAATGCTTCCATGAAGATTCCTCACGGGGTCACGAAGCGATGTATCTAACCCACCTCCAATAGAATCACCTTGTATCGATCCGCTCACATGAAGATCTTTCACGGGATGTCTTAAGGTAGTGGAAATTCCTGTCTGATACTGTCCGCCTTTGAATTGTACTCCTGTGCTTATCTGAATATTTTTTATATTATCCAAAGGAATGTGAATTTGTACACCAGTCCATTCGGCCTCTTTATGATCTTTTTCATGTGATTGGTCAACTATCTGCTCTTCAACTGATTCTTCAGGCATGATGATTGAAAGACTAGATGAAGTTGAAAAAGTATCAGTTGTAATGGTAGGAAAAGATGATGATGTAACTGTAGAACTACTCGAAGGTACGAATGGTGAAAATAGACCTATTTGTTGGATTACCTTGACTCGAATAATTTCCCACATATTAGCTTCTTCTTGCTGCCGTCCTAAAGTAAATAACTCGTCAAAAGCTGGCACCTCTGTTGAAGATAAGGTGGAAAAACTTGAAGAAGATAATGAACTAGTCAAAGATGAAGAGCTCGAAGATAACGAACCTGAGCAAGACAAAGAATGGGAAGATGAATCAGGCTGAGTAAAATGATCAAATCCTCTTCTTGCAAGACGGCTGATTACATTTGCAGCAGTTGCTGGAAGAGCTAAGATATCCACTAGAACCTTTGCTTGTATTTGACGTTCTGCAAAACGTGCTTTAAAACGATCATCAGAGCCAAGGTTTTGTTCTATTTGTTCTATTGAAGGTAAAGTACTGCGAAGCGGTTCAGCGGCGAGGTTGCCTACCATAATTGCAATTCCTGCTGGAGTAGCTCCTATAAGTCGACCTAGCAATCCTTCCACAACTTCATCTGCTACAACTCCGATAACTGCATCGCGAGTCTGATGTGAGGAATCGGAATTTTGATCCATTTGAGCAAGGTCATTGATAATATATGTAGGAATATTTCGAATAAACGGTGGTGCTTGTCGATAAACGTGTTCCCTTGTTATGGACATATAGTCAGCAGCGGTTTGTAATACTATGCTTGGTTGACGTTCCTCACGTTTAGCACTTACAGTTTCGGATGAAAGTTCAGGTGTTGTTGTGCTCGAAACTTGACTCATCGAGTTTTCAGGACTCAAAGAAGATATTATTGGTAATTGGATGGTTGAAGAAACGTTTTGCATATAGAAAACCTTTTTTTAGAAAATTTGAAAAGAAAAAATGAATCCATCTCATATGATAACTTCAATCTAATTTTGTCAATTTTTATGGAAAAATCCCGGCAATTCAGATAAATCGCGTAGAGCGATTTTATCAAATGATCGCGAAAAAAAGACAGTATTTTTAACTTAGATGTTAATCCTCCTGTGTGAGAATGTTCGGGTCAAAATTAAATGGAGCTTCACCATGGTATAGCGGGAGTGGTGCAATACGTAAGTCAGTGCACCGCTAGTGCACCATCTAACATTTGTTATTTCCAGCATTTTAAAACTCATGTAAAATCTCTGTTTAATTTTAGCAGCATAGAGGTGTATATGCGTCTGGTTTTATTTTTTTTTATCCTTATCATTGCCCCTTTTAATTTCTCTTTAATAGGTAAGGAAGTACATACACTAGATGCAGAAAGCCGTAAGCAAGAGTCTGAGAAATTAAGAGAATTATTTGCTGAATATGCAAAATTTTATGAAATGCCAGCCGATGTTGAGCTAAAAGATATCACAGATGAATTATTGCAAAGTTCTTATGTTAAAGATACTCAAAAAAATTCTATCCAGCAATTTAATAGGCGTATCTTAGTCTTCACTTATCCAAGTGATGGATTTAAAATAAAGGGTCTTATTAGTTTTGTGCCTGATACAGAGAATCACCCTCTATTGGTTTTTTTACGTGGTGGCAACAGAATTTTTGGGATTTTGAATCCTGCCAGCGACCTTATGTGTTTTGAACAATACACTGTCATTTCTACTATGTATCGTGGTGGTGTAAGTGAGGGGGAAGATGAATTTGGAGGTAATGACGTTAATGATGTCAAAAACTTGATCGATTTTATCCCAAAATTAGAGAACAAACTCAATTTAAGTTTTCAAAACAAAAAAACATATTTGTTGGGAGGAAGCCGTGGAGGTATGGAAATGTTCCTCTTCCTTGCGCGTTTTCCAGAACTACAGAATCAATTCTCTAAAGTTGTTTCCCTGTCTGGCATGTTAGATATGCGACAATGTATAGCATCTCGCTCTGATATGGAAGAAATGTTTATAAAAGACTTTGGTTTAGAAAAAGGAGTAAATGAAGAGGAATGGATTAATAAACGAGACCCTCTCTTAACTGTAGATTATATCCAACCTCAGCTTCCCATTTTAATCATTCAAGCAACCGATGATAATCGTGTGAGCCTAACAGAGGGTTGTAGCATGGTTTCTAAATTACAAGTGGCAGGAAAGAATGTTACTTATTGGGAAATTGAAGGAGCAAAACATTGCTTAAGTAATATCGAAGAAAGAGTAGATTTAATTCTTAATTGGCTAGAAGAATAAATGTTATTCCAGTCCATTTCCCTTAAGAAAAGAGTATAGAAGAGAAATCAGGTGTTTATCAAATTCGCAAAAATAGTGCGTTTGCGTTGTTATGATTTAGACTTGACTCAAGAAGAGTTACGAATTAGGCGATTTTCATGTAAACTATATCGAAGGGATAGAACGAGGTCTACGAAATCCTTCTTTAACAAGTATTGCAAAATTAGCAGAAGCGCTCAAACTTTCTTCAAGCGACCTCATTTCATGAGAAAGTGTGCTTTTTCCGTATGATTTCGTCTAAAATTCGGAGTGGATTAGCGGAGCGCGCCTGAACTGAAGCGCATCTACAAATTAAAATTATGAATTATATGGCTATAGACAAAACAGTCAAAACTAAGCGATTGATCCTACGTCCCTGGAAAAAAGAAGATTTAGAACCTCTTTCCCTCCTGAATGCAGATCCTCGCACTATGGAATTTTTATTTACCCCTTTGACGCGTGGGGAAAGCAGTGCTCGCTTGGAAATTTATAAGCGCCATATAGAGGATTATGGATGGGGGCTTTGGGCTGTTTCAGCTCCAGGTGTATCTGACTTTATCGGGTGGATTGGCCTTTGGCCCATTGGTTTTGATGCTCATTTTACTCCGGCAATTGAAGTAGGTTGGCGATTGCTTCCTGAATTTTGGGGGCAAGGGTATGCAACGGAAGGAGCAGAGGTTTCGCTTCAATATGGATTTGACACGCTGAAGCTAGACGAAATAGTCTCAATCACGGTTCCAGCAAATCTTCGTTCAAAGCGAGTCATGGAAAAGCTCGGTATGCATACTGACCCAAAAGATGATTTTGATCATCCTAAGCTTCCAGAAGGTCATCCACTAAAAAGACATGTTCTTTACCGACTTAAGAGAAGCGAATGGCAAAGATGAGTTGACTTGCTATGAAAAAATACGTCTTCAAACGCTACAGTAAACTTTTCCCTAAGCTTTTTCAAAAAGAAAAAGAAAGAATTAGCTGTAATCTAAAAGAAGTTTTAGCGATTAAGCACGTGGGAAGCACTGCTATTCCAGTCTTAGGCGGAAAAGGGATCATTGATATGGCTGTCCTGTCTTTGTAGGTGCGTAATTCCTCATAATAAATTGTATTCAAAATATCTTGAACATGAGTGTCTAGATCTATGTTTGGATGAGATAAATGTTTTCTTTCGGCAATACCGGTAAGCGTTGGCGTCAATACATGATTTTTTTGTTTCAAAAGTTTTTGGTTTTTTTTAATATATTACATTAACTTTAGCTGAAATAATTTTTCAGCTATCAAGAAAAGCTCCGAACGATTTTCTAATCCTAATTTATTTTTAGCCGAATCAATGTAGTGCTCTACAGTTCTATGAGAGAGTTTAAGAAGATTTCCTATTTCTTGATAGCTATAGCCTTGCCGAAGAAATATTAGACATTCTTTTTCTCTTTTGGAAAGCTCCAGGATGTGTTTACATCCACCTACATAATTCTTGAATCGTTAAGGACATTCTTTTTTCCTTGTTAAAAGCCTCGATTACACAGGAGAAAAGGATTTTTCATCCTGTATAAATCGATTTTTTTATTTTCTAATTTATTAGAGCTTGTTCCTTTAGGATTCTAATATAAAGATCATAAAAGTGATCACTAGGAACATGGCCCATTCCTTCTACTAAAAAATACTTTGAGTGTTTAATTTTCTGAGCCAAACCTGTTCCGTGATCTGGAGGAAAAAGAGGATCTTCAGATCCTTGCAGGATCACTGTTGGAACTCTTATTTTAGAAGGAGTGCTTCGAAACAAATCTTCAGAATCCCTAGTGTTTAACATTGCAATATGATTAAGAATTCCTTGAGGATAGCGAAGTCTAGATAAGAATTCCTGATGAACTTCTCGATTGATTCTTTCATCTAATGGAAATTTTTGACCATTTAATTTATTCCAACCATCTATTCGTTGAGCAAGCCTTTCTTCTTCTGTTTGGGGTGACAGCTTCATAAATTCTTGCATCCAAGTAAGATATTCTTCCGTTGGTGGAGAATATATAGCCTCCTTTTCAGGAGGTAGTCCAGCATAAGCGAGATTCATCGGACGCAGTTCACAGCTTGAACTCAATAGTAAAATCGAATTAACCCTTTCTGGGTAATAGGCTGCCATTATTTCAGAAAGAAATGCCCCAAGAGAAACTCCAAATAGATGAGCTCTTTCTATGCCGATTATATCAAGTACACCGACAGCATCCTGTGTCATATCCATTAAATTGTAGGGGTTCGTTTCGAAATCAAAACATGTTGATAAACCAGAATCTCTGTGGTCATAACGAATAACGTAAAAACCTTCTGCGGCCAATCGTTCGCAAAATTCTCGAGGCCAGAGAACACCTTGACAACATCCACCCATTATTAATAAAAGTGATGGATTTTTTTTGTTTCCAAAAGTCTCATACCAAATATTGATCCCATTGACCTTAGCTATTTTTCCTTGATCAGCGAACAGAGAAAAACTAGCGGATAACAAAAGCATGAATGTAATGATTTTTTTTCTTAGATCCATCGTCAAACCTCCCTGGATAGTTTTATATTTAACGATGTATTATAGGGGAGGAAAATATTGGCTCACTAGGGAAAAAATCCCCCTATTTTGAATTTTAGAAAAAGCTGGAATAGTGAGGATCAAGGAAATTATCTAAGACATTAGAGAAGGAGCGAATGAAGGTATCGCCGCCATCTGCCACATTATATATTTAAAGCCTTTTATATAACTTGACGGGTAGGACAAATGACAATCTCTCTCATGCATACATTTTGTGGTTGTTCGTAGGCAAAAAGGATTGTTCTTGCAACATCTTCAGATTGTAAATTTTCATAAGGCTCTCTTTTATAAGAACTATGGGTGTTCTTAATTTCTTGAGACGCTGCTTGATCCAAGATCTCAGTTTTTACATTACCTGGAGCGATTGTCATTAAACGAACGTTGTGATTTGCTACCTCTTCTCTAATGCTTTCGGTAAGTGAGTGTACAGCAAATTTCGTTGCGCAATAAATTGCATGGGTAGGAAATGTTTTTCTTCCTCCTAGGGAACTAATATTAATAATTGTCCCTGTTTGCCTTTGTATCATACTTTGAAGCACTGTGTGAATGCCATGAAGAACTCCTAAAATATTGACATCGAGCATTTTTTTCCATTCTTCAGGATTTTGTTGGTGAGCTAAATTAATAAATAATACTCCAGCATTGTTTATAAGACATTCCGTTTCGCCAAATTCTTTTTCAGATTTGCGTATTGCGTCTTTGAATCTAGAAAGATTAGTAACATCAACTTCTTCACACATAGTATTTGGCAAGTTGAGAGCTTTTAGGTTGAGGAGTCGTCGTCCGATTAGAAGAAGAGGATAACCAGCATTAGAAAATTGAATTGCAGTAGCTTCTCCAATACCAGCACTTGCACCTGTTATGACAACTAAACCTTTTTTCATATCATTTCCTTTACACAAAATTGAATCTATTATTCTTTCAAACAACAGTGAGCCTATAGAATATGAACAAAGAATCGCCTCCCGCCAGACCAAATATCACTTCCATCGCAATGTTTTTTCACTTCGATAGACAGAACTCGAATAAAATTAAGTTGATGCAAGGTTTTATTTCAAGTGCAATCTTACTCATAAGTGCTTGTGGATGATGGAGAAAAAGTGGGCGGTTGGACGATTTCAGAACTTTTGATTGGAGTAAATTGGTCCCAATTCTTGCTGAATATAAGGTAAAGCTCGCTTGATCATCTGCGACTCATCTGCATCCACCCTATGTTGAAATCGAATTCCTTGTGCTTTCATTAATGCGATTAAAATGTTAGGCTCAAGCCATTCAATCACGCTACAAGCTTCGGGATCTTCTGCATCCCTATTTTCCGGATTCCAATTGATAAGTTGACAAGCAATGTAAAGAGTTGTCTTTTCAAATGGAAGGCGAGCGTCAGGAAGATATCCCGATAAGCATCCCAAAAAAGCTGTAGGGGTTGCAGTAGCTCCAAACTCTTCTTTCAAACCACGGTGCAATGTCATAAGAGGAGTTTCATCATTCTCCATACTTTCTCGCATCAGAATGTAGATATCTTTATGGCCTAGAATTTCTTTAAAATGATGGCAAGCAATAAGTCCTTCTTCATTAAAGAGGACGGTCCCTATAGACAAGTGATACGGTTGGTTTTTACTAGCTTGGAAAAAAGCTGTAGATCGTGAGATTTCTGTCCCGGAAAGGCCTGAAAATAAAAGCATTAAACAGGAAACCAATAAGATTTTTTTCATAAGTAGTGTAACTCCATATTTGATTATGCGGGACGTAAAATGAAACGACCCAAGTGAGTGTCTGAAATAAACCATCTTTTCATATTTAAGCTCAGTGTTTGTGTAGAAGATCATTAAAGTCGATAATCGAAGAAAAGAAATCACTTTCCAATACAGATTCATCAACACCATTCACATGAATTAAAACAGGTCTTATTGACCTATTTTTAGGAAGAGCTAAGCTTTTAATTTTCTGTTTAACTTCGTCAATGACACTTTTTGTAATTTCCTGAGAGTTAAATTTGATTTCGCATAGATAACAGGTTCCAAACTTTGTTTGGATCATGTAATCAATTTGGCATCCCTGTCGATCATTCGCTTTACGCTGAAAAAATGGATTGTCATTTACAATTTCAGAAGGATCGATACCAAGGATTTTCTGTACCGTTTTTCGATTGTTAAGGACAAGGTTCTCAAACTGTAATCCCATTGCAGATTGCCATTGAGGTAGTAGTTTTAATCCTTGTTTTTCAATTTTCTTTTTGTTCGGCTCAATATATTTGAGATAAAATCTTAAATAATTATCCTTGAGTCGATAATGGCTTAATTTTGAATCTAGACCTGTCTTAAGATGCCATGTAAAATCGCGTGAAACAAATCCTGCCGTAACGAGGTCTTCCATGTATTCAGAAACCAGGCTGTTTTTTTCAACCTTCAAGGCCGTGTAAATATCTTTAAGCTCACAAGGACCATTAGAAAGTCTTTCGACGATGGTTTTGTAAGTAGAGCTTCTGTTAGAGAATAAATCTGAAAAAATTCGTTCAAACTCACTAAAAAGAAAAGCTTCTTTTCGAAAACATAATCTTTGGATATTTGTCTCTGCGCTTTGATTTGGCAGAATTTCTTCAAGGTAACGTGGAACACCCCCCATTACAGAAAGTACTTTAAGCTTATCAAAAGCTGATACTCGATTTTGCTCTGCATTCCAAAACTCATTACATTCATATAAAGGAAGTTCTTCTAGTACTATGTCTAGAGATATCCTTCCCATAAATCCCGTACTGCTAAGAATATTTTCTTCAATCCAACTGGAAATAGACCCACATAGAATCAGAACTA
The DNA here is from genome assembly GCA_013286075.1 of Chlamydiota bacterium. The sequence goes on along the minus strand of JABDGJ010000001.1, from coordinate 28,099 downwards.
GCTGAGGGTTATTTTTGAAGTAGAGATCCCAAGCGGTTTTGAGTTTTCCAAGAAACGTAGGGTCTTTTGAACCCATCCAGCTAATTTCATCTAAAACAAGAACAATTTTTTCTTTTTGAGCCTGTTG
>JABDGJ010000001.1:0-27962 GCA_013286075.1 Chlamydiota bacterium | reverse complement strand
AATCGTCAGCTCTTGGAAGAGGGATTTTCATTTCACGTTGTAGTTGACGAGCAAATTCTTCCTTTTGGTCGGCAGCTGAAATGCCGCTTGTCGGTGGAAGCCCAGAAAAAACATAATGAGGGGTTTTCTGAGCGAATTCCTGTGCTAGACGGCTCTTTCCAATTCGGCGTCTTCCCCGAATCACGACAAGACTAGCTGACTTCTTCTTAAAGAGTTCTCCGAGCATCTGAAGCTCTCTTTTCCGACCTACAAATGAATGTTGCATTTTGAATCCGTATTTGGTGATGTATTTATTGTAACATTTTTACGCTACCAAATCAAGAAAATACGATTTAGTGATTTATAAATTCAAGAAAATGATCTATAAATGACCTTTAATAACCGTCGAGAGATGAAGATGAATGTATTGAATTATAATTTACGCTTTCGGCCAGTAAGAATCGGCTGGTGCCTTCGTAATAATGATTGGGTTGCTTATCAGGAAATTTTGAAACTTAATTTTATCACGGCTGGAGGGCAATATAACCCGCTAATTCCTATAATGGTGTTTGGTAATATCGATTCCAGCCGCTAACAAAAGTTCGTCTCAGCTACTGAAACTGTGAGGGGATTTGATGCCGTTTGCTGTGGCTTGCTGTGATTATTTGTTCCACCAGTGGTCCACGGCAGTGGATTCGCCGTTTTAACCAAATCTAGTAGGTCACAACAATCAGGCTCCGACATATCTCCTGAAGGGAATTTAAAAAGTGGGGCAACCTGGACTTGAACCAGGGACCAGCGGGTTATGAGGGCGGTGGTCCGCCATACAACCCAACACTATCCAACCGCTATGAGTATGATGGTAAAAGATTAAAGGCTAAAATGCTACTGGATTTTATTGGATTTTGATGGTAGAATGAGCGAGTCGTTGCACCGCATTGACTAATTGATCTTGAAAGCTATACTAACACCATGCTAAATAAAAATTGATTTTAATTAATAACTAGAGTATAATAGTAACAATTAATGTATTAATTGTAAATAAGGAGTTAATAATGGGGTTTTCTGCAACAAATTTATTGCCTGGTTCTATGCAACGTCCGGATACTGTAACATTTATATTCTCAGAATCAAAAGGATGCTCCAGTTCAACAAATACAGGTACAGGGTCAACAAACTGTAAGTTAAATACGCTTGGTTATATACCTGTAGTCAGCACAATAACTGGTTTAGGTCGAGCTTTATTAGGTATTGTTCATACAATCGTGCATCTTGTGTGTGCTATTTTTCCTAAAAACCGAGAACACCATCTTCAAGAAGCAAGTCTTGGTGCAAAAAATATCGGAAGAGGGTTAGTAGAAGCAATACCAGTTATTGGAAATATAACCATGGTTGTTGTTGATTTACTGCGAATGAATAAGTTTGAAAAAATGGCTAAGGAACATATCGGTAAAAATAAAGCAGCTTACGATAATCATGCTGCAATGTTTATTTATGGACAAGAAATAGCTAAACGACCCATGGCAGAGTTTAATGTCGAAATAGAGAAATTAAATAGAAAACCAACTCTAGCTGATCTTGAAAAAATTATTCGCAATCAAAATTAATGTTTATCATTAATACCAAGTAAGCCACTGCTCATACATGTGCTTAACAAAAGTATACTGGGTATAAAGTTTTATTTTTCTAACCCAGTTTTTTTATGCTATAATTTCTGACGATACATTTACAAGACATATTGCTGCCTTAAACTTCTCTACTCTTCAGCAGATAAACCTTTACTAGCAAGCTTGTCCATACCACAGCTAGCATTCTAAAAGCGTCTGCTCCATGACTTGCAAAGTTATGGATGGACGACTTAACCAGCAACCATGGCGGTCATTCCATTCCTTCTTATAGTTATCCAGACTCGAAACCCCCTTTGTACATTTCTCTTCATCAAACCAGCAACGAGGAAGTATATTGCGGGCAGCATCTATGCCCTCGTTGATTCCGATGTCAGGTGCAATGGTAAAAGTAATCCCGTGATTTCTAGCCACTTCTACCCTTGATAACCCCGTGCTATATTCATGCACAGCAGCATCATGCGGCACCAGATGTTTTCCATAGGTATATGGCTTGTTTTTCAGATGATGAAGGTAGTGAGTCAACGCTTCTCCGTTGTTCTCATAGTATTCAAGTAGATGAATTTCCTGACCGCATTGCTGGAAGAACCAGATGGCTGTAGAATCATTGTAATCCAAATCCCAAGCTGTATGGACAGGCACGTTGGGGTCGTAGTAAACTTTTCGGATACGGCTTTGTTGTCGCGCTTCTGCAATTTGTTTGCCATAATACAAACCTTCATTGGAAGACTCAAACGCTTCGTCAGGTGTGCTTGGAAATTCTCTTTTCATGTCTTCTCCTTGAGTTGATCCACGTTTGACATACCAAGCTCGTTGCTGTTCATCCAATTTGCCATTTGTTTTGATCTCTATAGCATTTAAATAGTCAGCAAGCTGAGTAGGTATTGCAACGTCATCTGGATCAATCCTATAGTCTTTGTGCTGCCACCATGGAAAGAAATGAAAACGGAAATCTAAAGGAGATAATCTTTTCCTGGCATCTTGGTTAGCTTGAGCTTCTTTGCACATCTGGTAGAAGTAACCTTCTCGGCCTTCGGCTGTGCTTTCAATAAACACATATTGGCGGGGAGCAAGGGCATTTAATGAGCCAGTAATGATCTCACGCGCCTTGTCAGGAAACTTGGCGCATATCTTGCCAAATTCGCTGATGTGGAGATATTGAAGCGTACTTGAGCGCATGGATGTGCCTATGCGCAAGGTGGAACCATTACTGAGATGTAATTCACGGGCATTATCGGTATTGACGCTTCTGAGAGCCTTAAGCTCATGAGGCAAACAGTCATAAGCAAACTTTACTCTACGAAACATCACCTCAGCATCTTCTCTGGTATGGGCAATGATTCCCGCATGCTGATTGCTGTTGAATAGGCAACGGTCCAGAAATAGAAGACACACAAACGTGGATATGCCAAGCTGTCTTGCCTTTAAGATGATGTTGCAATACCACATGTCGTGGTAAAGCTTCTTTTGCGCCCAATTGAGGTTAAAAAAAGACTTGTTTCCAGCTTTATCAATGATCCAATAGAGGTTATTCAAACGCCATAGTGGATCATTAAGTCGGCTTTGTGCCTCCATGTGGTCAGCTGTCTTCATTCACTAAATCCTTTGACTGGCCATCAGCTTTTTGCAAGAGGAAGGCGAGTGGATTAGCGGCATCGCCACTGACCTGCTGTTTATCCGACCAACCAGAGAGGTTTGCCATTGCAAACTTGGCAAAATTAGAGTTCAGCTTATCTGCACCTAGAGGAAGTAATATAAGAGTGGTGACTGCAAGACCATACTTGGTATTTAAGCAATTAATGAGATCGATTTTGTCAGCTTTTCTCTTCATGAACATTCAATTGATCTTGCCGTTTTGGACTAGCAGCAGCTCCAGCTAAAATACCGCCATCTACAGTCAGTTCAATTCCAGTGATATATTTGGATTCATCGGATGCTAAAAATAGAACGGCATTAGCTACATCTTCTGTAGTTCCCATTCTTTGCATCGGAATATCTTTGGCGATTTGAGCCATTCTCATCTCTCTTTCGGATCCGGTTCCGAGCATTGGCTCCCACATTGGAGTTAAAATAGCTGCTGGGTGAATCGAATTACATCGAATGGAATAGCCTTGTTGGCAACAATAGAGAGCAACTGTCTTTGTGTGGTTTCTAACAGCGGCTTTACTTGCTGCATAAGCTGCAGCACCAGGAATACCAACAATACCAGATCTGGAGGAAATGTTGATGATCGATCCGTGACCGGATTTCATCGCTTGAATGGCATACTTACAACCTAAAAAAGTTCCATCAGAATTCACAGCGTGTACTTTTCTCCAGCTGTCTAAAGATGTATTTTCAGGATCTTGGAAGCCAAATCCTTCTTGAAATCCAGTGATTCCAGCATTATTGACTAAAACGTTGAGCTTGCCAAATCGATTAATAATGGTAGATATTGCTTGCTTCCAATCTTCTTCTTTAGTGACATCTAAGTGAAGGTATAAAGCCTCACCGCCTATTTCAATGGCAACTTGTTTTCCTAAAATGTCATTGATATCGGAAACAATGACTTTAGCACCTTCATTGGCTAATACTGTAGCTGTCTCCTTGCCAATTCCTTGGGCTGCTCCTGTGACCAATGCCACTTTTCCTTCTAATTTTTCTCTAGTCATAGTGCCCACTTTTTCCTATTTTTAATGAATCGTCGTAGATGAGGATCGGATCTTTCAATTGGAAATCATCGGATTTGATTAAATTCATTTTTATCATAGATCATTTGATCATCAGGATTCGACGTAAGCACGAACCACAATGAAACATCTGTATGTTGAGCTACAGTTCCAATCGTTTTTGTAATAGTCACAAAGAGAGGTTCTTCGAAAAGAAATTCTGCTTCAATTCCTAGTTCCTCCTTCTTAAACTACCGCAATTTACAGTAGCTGACAGCAATCACTATACAGCGAAAGCCCTTTTCGTCCATTTGAATTTGATGCCATTTGATGTGACTTGCTGCCCCTATTTGGTCCACCAGTGGTCCACGGATTTTGCCTGATCTGCTAATGATAAAAACGCATGCAAAAGTTGAAAAGTGCTGATGTTTTTATCAAAATTAGTACCTTGATGCACTGGCTTCATGGATATGCTGATAGGATTGAGATTTATTCATTATCTTCGAGAATACGCTCATTTTTTTATTCGCCTTGACAACTTTCGATTAGATCTCAACAGATCTTGCCAGGGCTTGAAAAACAGCATTTATTAAGTCAAACGTTCTGAACGTGGTCCAACCGCTCTCAACTTCTGAAGGCTTACTAAATCGTCATTCAAATTCCAAACCAAAAATTGTGAAATAACTTTGTGAAAACGCCCCTTTAACTTCACTTTTCCAATTTCTATAGATTACATGCAATTCTGAATCGAGATATGAATTGTCATTAAGTTTAAACTGGTCTGATCTTAGATACTTTTCAATGAAATCTTTAAAATTAGAATCTTTGACAACATAATATTCTCTTACTCTCTCCGAATTTCCTAAAATATATAATGCCACTCCTGTAATAATCGCAATGCCAGCAAGCGGGCTTGCAATGCCTAGCACTACGAAGAATCCTGGTAGTACTGAAGCTGCTGCTATACCCTCTATAAGAGTCATTATTCCAGCTGAAGATAACATGGCTGCGCTGATTATTGAAGAAATACCACAAGTAAATAGTAGTGCTGGTAACGCTACATCATGTATAAGTTTTGAATTGGCTAATTTTTCAGCTGTGGTATGATAAGGCTCAACATTCAAATTATCTTGTGCACTATTTTTTGAATGCCATTGTTGCATCCGATCCGTTGTTCGTGTGTCTATATCTGTAAGTTGTTCTGAACGTATTCTATTTATTTCTTTCTTTATAGAATTTGTTTCACTTTGATATTGCTGATTTGAATATTCTATAGCCGTACTTAATTGTGATACTAATCCCATTGTTATCTCCATTAATATAATTAAAACTTAAAGAATATTTTAACTTAAATCAAAATATAAATAAAATGTTTTTTGTAAAAAATTGAATTTATTAATAAAATTAATCGATAAAAATAATATTATATTATATTATGCCAGTTGCCAAAGAGATAAATGGCCAAACCAACCATCTCAAGAATCAACTTCTTTGCAAAGACGATACCTGTGAACTCACCGTTACATTCTTTCCTTCATTTCCACCACAAGACAGACGTGGTGGATATTGCTCGTAATGAGTCCTTAATCTTCTTACCATTTCCATGTTGAGCTCCCTTTTTTTACTTGTGTTATCCACAGAAAGACTTGTTTTTTCACGCAGTTGGAGTTATCCCGGACTCTGTTCAAGATTTGAAAAGGAGGGCTTATGGAAGGTCGGTTTTTGATAGGCTCGAATGAAAAACCAGTGCAAGGGAATATCTATTCTGACAAATCTGCTGTGGTTCTTGATTGGTTGTTGAGAGAAGGCATAAAGAGTCGAGAGTTATCCGTGCGAAATGTGTCTAAAGAAGCTGGAGTTAGAAACGGTAAGTCTTGGGTCGGTACAACGAGTCTTGGGGACTTTAGTTTTAAAAGGAATTTTGCAAGTGAAGGAATAAGAACGGCTAAAAAATTTTTCTTGAAAGAACCCAAACGCTTCTTGAAGGTTGGTTAGAACATTACAGCATTGTCAAAAAATGCAAAATGAGAACCTATCGTTCAGGATTCCAAGATAAATCAGAGCTTTTAGGGGCGATCAAAAAGTCCAATCTAAGCAATAAGGTAGCACTGGCTCTTCATTCTGCTGCTGAAGCGCATGGATATAAAAACACCAAATTAAACACTCTTGAACTATACGTGCTTGATCCTTTGGTTAGATCACAACTTGAGAAAAAGCTACTATTAGAACCTCAAGAAAGAGGCTATGAAGTTTTGCTTATAGACCCTTACTACAAAAGCTTGCTTAAAAATACTTCTGATTCAGATTTAGACTTCAATGTCTCTCCTTACATTTTGACTTTTTTGGATTTATATCACTTTCCTTTACGTGGGCAAGAACAAGCAGAATTTATGGCAGAACGTATCTCAGAGTTCACTTGGCATTGACTATGCAGGAGGAACCATACTTTTACTTAGCCTCTTAATGGCATCTCTTGGAATTTGGTATCGTCTACTAGGATCAATTTCCATTAATACAGTTGCCTCACCAAAACAGGAAATATTTTATTGGATCACAATCATGTTCTCTCAAAATTTAGGCACCGCTTTAGGTGATTGGACAATAGACTTTAATCGGATAGTCATTTGGTGTATGGTTGGATTTCCAAGTGGAATAGCAAGGTTTTAGTCGCTAAGGAATATAGACCATTAATGGTAGTTCATTACCAGGGTAGTGCCCTATCCAAGTTGTTTAGAAAGGTTGGATTTTATGAACTTGATTAAATTAATTATCGGATGTTTTTTACTCGTTATTTGTGCTAATCCTCTGATTGCAGCACCAGTGATAACCTCTGTAAGCCCCTCTAATGGATCCACTAGCGGAGGGAATGTTATTACTATTACGGGAAGTGGTTTTACTGGGGCTACTGCAGTAGACTTTGGATTCAGGCCTGCAACGGTTTTTAATGTCGTCACAGATAGTTCCATTTCGGCTATTGTGCCTGCAGGTACATCGGGAACGGTCGATATTAAAGTGACTGTGGCTAGTCAAACCTCAGCTAATACACGTGCAGATTTTTATACATACACGGAAGACTCATGGAAGGGTATCATTTCTGGAATAAATCAAGATGCCATCACGCTTTTTGATACTGCAACAAATACTATCGATAGGATCATCCCCTTACCTACCGACTCCCTCGCTGCAATTATTACTCCAGATGGTACAACAATTTATGCGACCGACTCTGATCAGGCTAATGTAAATGTGATAGATGTTGCAACCAACGCAATTATTGGGAATATTCCTACTCCCGTAGCAGGGACAGGGGCATTTGATATTATCGTGAGTCCTGATGGAAAGAGAGTTTATATTTCTAATATCAATTCAGGTTATGTAACTGCTATTGATACTACCACAAACACTGTGGTAGCAGATATATTTGTCGCGGTAAATTTAGGTCCTTTATCTATTACGCCAGATGGAAAGACAGTATACGTAAGTAATTTTTCTCTTGGTAATGTAACGACCATTGATACAGCCACTAATACAGTTGACACCAGTATAATCACAGGTGCAATACCAGGAATGATAGCTATCACAACAGATGGGGGAACAGCTTATGTGGCAAATTCTGGAAGCGATACCATATCTATTATTGATGTGGCCACGAGTATTGTTATTAATACGATAGTTTTTCCTGCAGGATCAGGTCCTTATGGATCATTTATCCTTCCAAATGGACAAATGATGTATGTGGCTAATATAAATAATGCCACAGTAAGCGTTGTGGATATTGCATCCAATAGTATTGTTGACACTATACCTTTTCTCTCAGGATCACAACCTTTCTGGGTTGTTTCTACACCTGATAGTAAAAAAATTTATGTGGCAAATGAAAACACGGACGACGTAACACCAATAGACGTAGCGACTAATACTACCGGCCCATCTTTTGCAAATATCATGGATCAAATTCAAGATGTTGTTATGTCACCTGATCAAGCACCTGTGGCCTCTTTTTCTGTAAATGTGCAATCTTCAGGACTGCCAACTCAGTTTAACGCTTCAGCTTCCATTTCACCTATTGGGACCATTTCAAGTTATGCTTGGGATTTTGGTGACGGAACAACACTGATTACAAATTCACCAATAGTTAACCATACATATTCTTCTACAGGCTCCTTTAATGTTTTGTTGACTGTAACGAATTCTGCTGGAACTTCTACTTCTAAAGTTTTCTCAAGCCGTTTTATGAGCAACAATGGTGGCCCAACTGCAAGTTTATCTCAAATTATTAGCATCCCCTCACTTATTATTCCTCCATCTCCGCCAACGAATGTGAAAGGTTTTCAAAAATCCTGTAGATATCCAACCCAGACTGATCTTATTAATGTAATCAAATGGAATCCTCCATCTACTGGAGAATTGCCAGTAGCTTACCGAATTTATAGAGATGCTGCACTGACTGATCTTATCGCGACTGTTCTTGCCAGTGGAGACTTAATCTTTGAAGATCATAACCGTAAAAAGAAAAAAAACTATACTTACTTCATTTTATCAGTAAGTGCGACAGGTACGATATCATCTACTGTCTCACTCATGATAAAACCTAAAAAATAGAAATTATTTTCTTTGACGCGGTTTTTAACTTAATGAGGTTATACGAAAATGATGAAATATTGCGGATTTTTTTTAGCTTTTATCGGATTTTGGATGCCTATAAATATAGAAGCCTCCTGCTTATCAGGATTTGAAGTTGAAGCAAAAATCTCAGCTTTTTTTTCCTTCTTCTAAAATTATTAGACGCATCTATTCTGATGTAATACCTTACTACGAATTAGAGATCGCCAAACCATTTTGTAACGACTGGCAAGTTTGGCTGGGCATTGGATATCTTTCAAATGATGGCCATGCTATCGGTTGCGAGAACAAGACAAGTTTTCACCTTATACCAGTTACCTTTGGTTTAAAATATTTTTATTCGATAAACCCTTGCATGGATCTTTATGCCGGAGCCGGAGCCTGCTGGAGTTTTCTTAAGAACAAAGATCATTCACCTTTTGTTCACAAAAATATTTCTGATGATGCTTTAGGCGGTATATTTAAACTAGGATTTATTTATCGTATTAAAGAACATATTTTTATAGATATTTTTACAGAATATCTTTATCAGCATTTTTCATTTAATCATCATTATGAGGATCATTACACCATAAGGCATAATTTAAATATGAGTGGGTTTAAAATTGGTGGGGGAATAGGTTTTAATTTTTAACTTAACTGTTATCTTATAATTTACTACATAGGTTTAAGAAAAACAATGTTCATGATCGGTATAAATGACATGTACTTTTACATACCAATGACTTACGTATTACGTATCGAAAATGGATCCTTAGCCGTCTTACACATACAAAAGGGAAGAAAATCTATAGATTTTCTTCCCTTCACGAAATGGCTGTTCCTAAAATCTTGATGGGATTGTTAAACTAACAGGATCAGAGAATGCTCCTGTAGAACTAACAGATATTACATAATAGGTATAATTCGTATGACTATGCCTATTGTGATCAAAATATTTATGAGGAGCATCCCCAGGTACTGTATGAACAAGGTCTGTCAATGCAGGATCACGAAAGATCTTGTAAGCAACAGGTGTCCAGCCTTCAACTGGAGGATTCCATTTTAGCACATTTATAATATCTATTCTGGAAGGAGTTTGGAAACGATCTTGATAACCTATAAGATGACTTGGTGGTGTGGGAAGAGACTCAATCGTTTGCGTTCTCGCAGCTGAAGGACCTCCATTATTACTCATAAAACGACTGGAAAAAATTTGGAACGTTGAAGTTCCTGCAGAATTTGTCACTCGTAATGTTACATTATAAGCACCCGCACTAACGTAAGTATGAGAAATAAATGGTGATGGTGTTATTGCTATTGTGCCATCTCCAAAATTCCAAGCATATGAAACAATAGTCCCAATCGGAGAAAATGAATCTGATGCATCGAAGATTGTAGGAATCCCTACTAATTGAGGCGTGGCGGAGAATATTGCCACCGGCGCTGGATCTGGAGACATGACTATGTCTTGAAGATTTCCACCGGCGCCACTAAACGGGGTACCCACTGTATTAGTGGCTACATCGATCGGGGTAACATTGTCGTTGGTTTCATTGATTACGTAGAGTTTTTCACTGTCTGGAGTAGAGACTATCCAGAATGGTAGATCCGATAAAGGAATCGTCGTCGTGATAACTTCGCCCGCAATATCGATAACGGTAATCGTACTATTATTAATATTGGTAACATATAAGGTTACACCATTTGGAAGGATTGATGATCCATAAGGACCAGCTCCAGCAGGTAAATTGATTGTATTAGTGACAGTTTGAGAAGCTAGATCTATAACTGAGATCGTGTCACTAAAGAGACTAGAAACAAAAGCCTTTATTCCATCGGGAGTAATCGAAATCATCCCTGGAGAATAACCTATAGTAATAGCTGTACCAACAGTATTCGTTGCTGTATCAATAGCAATGATACCTCCAAACGAAAAATTACCTACATATACCGTGGAACTATCCGGGGTAATGGAAAGAGCTCCAAGGTTTCCTCCAACATAAATATCGGCAATTACAGTATTGGTGGTCGTGTCAATTACTGTTACATACCCAGAGGCTTCGTTCGACACATAGATTCTGGTTCCCGAAGGATTAATTATAATATCAAATGCACCCGGACCAACTGTTGTAGGAATAGTGGTGATGATGATATTGGTCGCAGCATCTATAACAGTGATGCCATCAGGAGAGCTATCGGCCGTATAAATGCGTGTCCCATCAGGAGAAATTACCGAAGCCAGTGAAGTTGCAGAAAGTGGAATAAAGGTATTAAAAGTATTTGTTCCTGTATCAAAAATGGCAACTTGATCAGGAGTCGTTCCAGAAACGATTCCATTCCAGGCTGTCGCGGTATATGTATAAAAGTCATCAGGGGTTGTAGGAGAAGTAATTGTCAATGCTGTAACAGTGACATCAACAGTTCCTACTGTACCTACTGGTACTGTAGCAGAGATTGTGTTGTCGTCTAAAACTGAAAAAGTTGTTGCTGGTCGGAAACCAAAGTCAACATCCGTCGTACCGGTAAAGCCTGAGCCTATAATAGTGACGGTATTCCCTCCTGCAACAACTCCATCCCTAGGGGATAAAGAAGTTACAATGGGGGTAGCATTAAGGCCTTGGAGCCCTATGATACAGCAGAAAAAAGAAAAAACCATGTGTTTGATTTGCATTTTGAACACTCCTTGTGTAAAAGCACATCTTAATAAATTTCACTTTTTTAAAATATTTTTTCATCATTCCTAATACTAGAACGCGGGAATATATAAGTTTCCTCGACTCTTTGTGCAGCATTATAACTTCTGACTTTTTAATTTCACCCTTACTCCTGAACTTTATGCGTGAGGGGCTTGTTCTGAACGTGAAATCAAATTCAGCGCAAATCCTTTGTTGGGATATGGGAGTCATGTTTGCACGCAGTTACGTTCTTCAGCTCAGTGATAATGTGAAACGCAGTAAGGAGCAGGCAGTAAAAATTGGAAATTGGATAGGCTTAGCTCCTATTGGATATATTCATGTACTAGATGAGCATGGTGAAAAAAATATTGTTCCTGATCCAGAAAGAGCCCCCTTCATTGTTAAACTATTTGAGTTATATGCCACCGGCAACTATTCACTCCTGAAGCTTGCTGAAGAAGCGGAAAAAGATGGTTTCCGAACTAAGAAAGGTAAAAGGGTTGCAAAGTCCCAGATTGATTCTATTCTCAAAAACCCTTTTTACTCTGGAACGATGAGAACGAAATATGGTTTGGCAGAGCATCATTACAAGCCTCTTGTTTCTGCTGCCCTTTATCAACGAGTGCAAGATGTTTCAGCTGGGTATCACAAGAAGCCTTATAAAAAAATTAGCGAACCATTCATTCTTCGAGGCATGATTACCTGTGAGAATTGCGGATGTACCGTAACGCCTGAGATTCATAAAAAGCGTTATATTTACTATAGCTGCACTAATGCCAAGAGGATTTGTAAGAAAGTCTATATCCGTGAGGAGCCATTAGTCGAATCTCTATCTCAATACTTTGACCAGATAGCCTTAAGCGATCAGCAAATTGCCGATGTCACAAGCTATTTAAAGAAAATTCATGAATCTGAAAGTTTATTTCATACTGAAAGCCTTACGACCCTAAGAAAAGAACAAGATCGCATTCAAAAACGAATCAGTCAAATGTATGACGACAAGCTCGATGGGCTGATTGATGAGAAGATGTACCTCGAAAAGGTGAGAGATTATAAGGCTCGTCAAGCCGAAATCATTGAGCAAATGGCTCGTCATGAGCAAGCAGATGAAAACTTTTATATAACAGCCAATATGGTGATGAACTTGGCTGCTCGTGCTAGAGAAATCTTCGAGAGTTCTGAAGTGGACGAAAAACGTCAACTTTTGAATTTAGTGTTTCAGAACCTCAAATTAGATGGAAAAAACCTATCCATAAATATGTGTGAACCATTTTTAACACTACTGGACTACAAGGAGTGTCCAAAAGGATGGGGCAACCTGGACTTGAACCAGGGACCAGCGGGTTATGAGTCCGTTGATTTTTGCGCCACTGTCAGTACTCAATCGTTGTTCACAGCAATAGAGTAACTTTTTTACTCCTTTCATTCAACTGGTGATTGCTGGTTTTTGTGAACCCAAATAGGGGCAAAGTGTGTTTCTGGTGTGTCGCAAAACAGAGAGCTAGATTTGGCAATCTCTTGCGAATTAAACTTCATCGAAATAGAATGCTCTGCATAGGATTAATTGTGTGGAGAAATGGATAAAAACCGATTGCAAAATTTAGCGAAACTTTTAGACTTTGGCGCCGCCTGTCTCGAAAAATCAAAAATCAATGTCGTCAAGCTCAGAGGTGCTAAAAAAGTGTTTTTTCCAATGATGATTGCTGCTCAAAGCTTTGCAGAAGGGATATTTTTTCTATGTAAAGGCAATAGAACACAGGTTTGCTTTGGTGCTTTAAGATCTTTATGTGACAACCTCATAAAAGCAAAATTTTTATACTGTAATACACGTAAACATTGTCATGTTATTTACTTAGATGGATTAATTGAAAAGGAAAAGCAACTCAAACATGCAATTGATTTCTTACAAAAAAATCCACAATACCTTGACCAAATTAAATATGGCATAAAAGATATCTCGACCGCCCTCAAAAAAGTACGCTCTCAAGAAAAAAAAGTGCAATTAAAGATAGATAAATACCCTGGAAACTTAATTTTAGATGCATTAGGAAGAGCTCAATACGTTGACAAACACAATAACAAAAAAAATAAAACCTCCAATTCTTTAGAATGGATTTATCTTTTAATTTTCAGACACTTAAGTAGCTCAACTCATATCAATTACCTTGATTTTCAAAATTATTTTAAGGTTGAAAATGGTGAGATTGTAGTGCTCTTGAGTGGGAATCCGGACGATGTCAATGATATTCTAATGCTTGTAGAGTACTTATACAAAGAACAGTTAGAAATGTTTTTAAGAATCTTCAAAAGCCCGTCTTTAAAAATATTTAAAAAAGATTATCGTGGCTGTCTATAAACTAGACATAAACCACTTCGTGAAACATTTAGAGCATACCTGTATGCGTTGGTATATGCTACCAAGACTTTTTAATTTTTATAAATTATTTATCACAAAGAAAGAGTTTATCTTTTCAATGACTGTCTCTATATTTTCTGGCAAATCGAGTTCTTTGGATACATCGCCAAGGCCTTGAAGATGAGCAGTCCAAAGTCGTTGGAGAGCTACATGGCCTGACTCATCAAACTGTATGGGTCTCAAAGCTGTTCCTCTATTTTCAAAGGTCTTTGTCACATTTTCATGCAGAGTCTTTGAACTTTGTAAGCCCTTATCACGAAGGAGTAAAAGCAGATCATGAAAATCCTTCATTCGGCTATTTCGAGATCCTTTGGAAAGTACCGTTTCCAGTTTTTCTGCGAAAATTGTTTCGATAGGATAGACTAAAAGAGAAATCGATTCTTCAAAAAATGGCTTTCCACGATATTCAAAAAGCTTAATTTCTCGATTTTGTGGTTCTACGATGTCGCCTATTCCAACATCGACATGAATTTTATCTTTCATCTTAGCAAAAGAGGCTTTAAAAGTTGTGCGATAGCCAGGATATTCCATATGCGGCTGAGAAAGTAGCTCTATGCCTTCAAATGAAAAGATAAATCCATCGTCTGATGATGTCGATACAATCTCTTCAAAGACTTCTTGAAGTGCTTTTTCCTCGGCGGTCATACGCATCAAAAGAAAATCGAGATCTACCGTTTCTCTTCCTATTTTCATCATGTAGGAAAGCAGAAACCCACCCTTAAATATAAATTTATTGACGTGCGAGGAGCGTGATAATCGCGCCAAAAACCTTTCTAGGAGAAGTTGCTTCCAGCATGCGTTGAAAAGGATCTCTTTTTCTTTGGCAATGGTTTGAAGTCTGTCTTTGAGAGCTTGTTCATTTATCATGTCGTTATACTCAGTAAATAAGGTGAAATGTCGAATTGAAGCTTTTTAGCATATGCTTCAAGCTTTATTAGATCGATACGATTTTTGCCGCCTTGTGCCACCGCTGATTTTAAAGCTTTAATAGCGGTTTCTCGACTGAGGAGCCGAAACGCATCTACAATTGTGCGTTCCCGATCAAAAATTGGGATATGAGCTCCCTCTAGTTCGATTTCGATTTTACCTAAATCGAGATCGCGAAAACGAACGATCTTAATTTGACGGCTACTTCGTGCTGAAGTACCATGTCGAATTCCGATCCAATGTTGACGAGGAATCTCTTCGGTTAAATCATACACTGCTAGGGCAGAAATCAGGCAGACCACCCCACCATTAATAGAATGAACGACCTCTATGAGATCTATCCAGCGGAAAGCTTCGGAGTTTTGATAGTCAATTGCCTGGTACACTCCACGACGAATTCTTTTTAGTTTTCCTGCCTTTACATAATGGCTTAATACTGAAGCGGGAACTCCAAGAATCCTCGCCTCCTTAGATGTAAAGGATGGCTGGTTGAGTAATGGGATAAGCAGCTGTAAGCAGGCTTGAGGTCTCATGGAATATCCTCCTTTTCTTTAACTTAACAAAAAAACCCAATAACATCAACTGGGTTTTATCGTTAAGTTAAACTAAAAAACAACTCTTGAAAAATATAAATGGATCGCTTTTTTAACTCCTCTCTCGATTTTATAACCAAGGGTATAAGAACTGTATTTTTCCTTGATCTCATCAGATATCCATGACTTACCTTCTCCCCACCATTGCCACACATGAGGCTCTTGAATCCACTTATGGAGAAGAATAAAGTGATCAATCGAAAGGGGCTCAAACGCGATTTCGTGATCATTCATAGACAAAGTTTCGTTATTCATTGAGAGTAACTCCACTAACCTATTCTTTGATAGAGCCAATCAGGCATTAATTTAAGAACCCAGCCAACGAGTTGCCATCGATGAGTAATATAGGCGTGATTTTTCTGCTTATTGATTGCTATGTAAATTTGTTTAGCAGCTTCCTGAGGAGTAGCCACCCAAAATTTACCTTCGCCTTTAGCCATATCTGTATCTACAAAGCCAGGTTTGATATCTGTAACGGTGATGGCTAATTTTTCTTGAAATGCCTTTTTTCTTAATCCTTCAAGATAATTAGACATAAAGGCTTTAGATGCATTATAGGCAGGAGCTATCGGATTACCTCTTAACGCCCCTATCGATGAAATACCTACTAAATGTCCATAGCCTTGCTTAGCAAAAAACTTATACACTTCTCCAGCTAAAGCACAAAAGCCATACACATTAACATCTATAGTTTGTTGCTCCTTCGACCAATCTAATTCGGAATTTAAAAAACCAGTACCAGAGTTGATCACTACAAGATCAACTCCTTGCATTGTTTGAATCATATTTCTAAGTTTATCAATCGCATCAGAAACTTTACTGATATCGATGTGACCAATATGGCTTTTAGCTGGAACTTCATTTTTTAAAGCGTCAAGCAACTCCGTACGACGAGCCATTAAGCCTACTTCATAGCCATTTTTTGCAAGAATGATAGCCAGTTCTTTGCCTATTCCTGAGGACGCTCCAATTATAATTGCTTTTTTCATAGTTAACCTCATGAGGCATGCTTTTTGTATGTATTTTTCTTCCTAATCCATCGATCTTCCAAAAAGAAGGGAAAAATAACCAATATGTTGTACACCTAATGCATTATATAGTTTTTGAGCTGCGAAGTTTTTCTCTCCAGTAAAAATGATTAATTTGCGTATGGAGTGTAGCTTTTTAGCGTCTAATAATAATTGTTGCATAACGGATTTCGAATAACCCTTCTTCCTAAAGCTTGGGGTCGTGTAGACACCACCGACTTGTCCTAAATCTAATGCCTTAGCATTTAGATCGGCAATAGAGACAAGTTTGTCTTGGAGAAAAAATCCCCAGATAATTTTTTTGCTAACTTTATCAAGATATATATCGAATAATTGTTCATCACTCAGATCATTTGGGACACCTTCTTCTATAAGGTAGTCTAATCTTAAAGGTTTCCATTGAAGATAATCTGCTTCGGTCAATAATCTTACATTAGGTTGAGGCAAACTAGAAACATTCGATAAATCAACGCTGTAAAGAATTTCTTTTGAATTAAATATTTCTGTTTGAATAACTTTTTTGTTTTTAAGAAAATTCCAAAAGGGATTACAAAACTCCCAATTTCCAACAAGGCCCGTTAAAGATATCGATTCCTCAAGGCAGGATTTCAAAACCATCTCAAAGATAGAGTCTCTTGCTGTAGTTTCTATAAGTAAACTGCCCTTTTTCGTAAGACTGAATACACCCACTATCTCATCATGGGATCGAATGAGTTTAAAGTTTCCTGAATAAGGAGCTTGTGAAAGATTGAATCCATAGTTTTCAAAATTTCCTAGCAGAAAAAGAGTGTAATTTTCGTGTTGTTTCAGAAACTCAAGCATTTCAAATTTATTAGAATCATTTATTGGTTCAATTTGATATTGCATTTAGCTTCCTGCTTGGTTAGCGAGACTTTTACTTTCTTCCTGTAATTCAGACTGAACTTTTCTTCGTCTCTAAGTGAGAGAGTGTATCAAAAATCTTGATCTTTATCATCAACTTTCAGCAAGAGTCAGCTCTCATCAATAAACCCTCATGGAACCATCTCAAAAGTGATGGAATTAAGCCGGAAATTTTGTCAGGAATCCATCTGTTTCTTAGGAGTACTTCTACTTTCAGAGCAAAAAGAGCATTTGAGCTCAATCAGGCGTGTCATTTTTTAGAGAAATGTGGTATACAAGTTGGTTAATTTAAAGAGCTAAGTGTAAATATGTTTACTAGATCTATAATCTTATCGTTAACAAGGCCTCTATCTTCTTTCGTCTTACCAGTGAGGCATTTTCATCGTCCAATTTCGAACCTTCCACTGGCATCTTTAAGGTTTCACACTAATTTTAACCGTCATCATAGAGATTTTTCTCAAACTATAATTCCAAATCCCGGAGGTAATACAGTGAAAAAATCAGGAAGAATCGGATTGTACTTATTGCTAGGCGGGGCTTTATTAGCTTCTATCGGTCTCTACGCTAACGAAAATTCATCGACTTCCGTAAAATCTTCAAAGCCTATGATTTTTTCTCCAATAGAAGGAATACGATGGGTGGAGCAATGTGTTGAACAACATCCTGAAATTCTATGGCTCGCTGACAGTAATGTTCGTAAAACTGAAGAAGGACTCGCTACACTTCAAGGCACCTATTCAGAGCAGCTATTTGGTCAAAAATATATTGAATTTGATCGCACAATTATGACCATCCATTGTCTTAAACTTATTCTAGATGGAAGCGACAAGGCTTATCTGATGTTTACTGCCGCGCAACCAAAGGATGCTAAACTTTCTCGTGAGAGTTTCCATGCGCTTCATTTGCAAGGACAAAAATTATTGAAATCGAAATGGGAAGGAATGTCTGAACTACAAATGGCACAAGCTATGGAAACTGGGTTAGTGCTGGGTGATATAGGAAAAAGCGAAAAGGCAAGGGAACTATTCCAGCCCTATGGTATTAGAGCACCAGATCATGATGATTTTTATGGAGAAGCCATTCAAGTCATTGTACGGCACCCACAACTTTGTCCCTCTTTTTTTAGACTGCCCTCATCAGCTAAAAAGCTTCTTTCTGAAGTCGCAAATCTAGCTCATTATGGGCATGTAACGCATTTAGAAGGTGGTCTCGGCATGTTTAGTAAGCTAAAAGAAAGTGGTGTAGCTTCTAAAGATCCAATAGCTCTTTCTTTTGACTTATTTGTCCATACATGCGATGTAGCGGGTGCCTTAGGTCATGCGAATAACCAATCTTCTTTAGTTTACACCGAGCCTGCTCATCAAGCCATGCAAGCAATGGGAGAAGCTGTTAGAGTTCTTTCAAATCCCCTTAAAACCGAATTAGATGCTTATAATTCCTATCTTAACGTACGGGCTTCTTGGTTAGGACTTGACTCCACTGATAGTTCGGACCGAGTTTTAGCTCGTATTGGTGCCATGCTTCGATTATTCACATTAGAGGAGGGAGTGGTACTGCGGAAAGCAATCCATGAATTAGATCCCTCCATCCGCGATCGAATTGCAGCTCAATTAGATGTCCAGCCTCAAGACCGGCCCAGCAGAACCCCCACTTATATGCCAGCTGTCTTAGTGAATTTATCCAATAATTCTGATCTCGGCAAAACAAAAGAGGAACGGCTCGTTAAAGCGATCACTGTGGGTTTACCTTTTATTACGCGAGTTTTGGAACGACATAAAGAAATGCTATTAAAAAACGAAATTGATTCAAACATTCCTCTTAACTTCAATAAAATGGCTGGAGTTGCTAAGGCTTCACCCGTCTCTCTGAATGGAGAGTTCTATATTGATCAAGATGGCAGTGTGCATTTATTAACTCAATAACAACCTTGGAGATGAAGTCTCATGCAAAGATACTACACTAGTTTAAAATTATTTTTATTCTGCTTGTTAATAGGGTTGAATTCTTTATCTGCGACCATTTCAACTCCTTATGGCAATCAAATAGAAGCAGTTATTTTTGATTGTGATGGGGTTTTGGTTGATACAGAGTATTTAAAGTTTTTGGCTTGGCGGGAAGCGCTTGCTAGTGAAAATATCGCTTTTACCATTGAAGAGTATATGCCACTTGTAGGCCATAGTTCGAAAAATATCCTTCTCATGCTGAAGAAGCTAAAAAATATTGAAATACCTGAAGGGATCATTGGATTAAAAGACGCAAGATACCGAATTTTGCAAAAACAAGGTGTGCCTCCAATAAAAGAAATGATCGCTTTTGCCAACTATTTTGCTAGCGAAAAGACAAATTTGGGAATCAAATTAGGATTGGCTTCCTCTGCCCCAACAGAAGAGATCCTTCAAAATTTAGAGCAAATTGGTTTGGAACATGCTTTCGATCTAATTATTTCCGGGTCTGATGATCTAGATAGCTATGTAGATGATGAAGGAAAAAATAAACCAAAACCGTATATCTATATGGAAGCTGCGAAGCGATTAGAAGTGGCTCCATCCAAGTGTCTTGTATTTGAAGATACCTCTGCTGGAATTGAAGCCGCTGCTAGCGCTGGGATGGTTGCAGTAGCTGTTCCCAATCAATTTACTACGGGCCAGGATTTTTCAAAGGCTAAGGAAGTGATAAAAACCTATCAAGAATTACCACTAAAACAAATCTTCAAAGACTAGGAAGCACATGCGTTTTATTCTCGCTCTAATCCCTCCTAAACAGACAATATCTGCCTACTTGCATGCTGCCCAAATGCTCTTTTCACCTGTTCATGATGGCTATTTGTTATCTGAAAATAGCTTGCCCCATATTACAGTATGCCAATTTGAATGCGACAGTGAAAATGAAGCTCAAATTATTTGGAAGCAGATTGAGACATTAAACCTTCGTCCTTTTTCGCCGCGATTTACAGGATTGAGTTTTGTCAAAGGGGTAGGTGTTCATCAAGAATACTATTGGGCTGAGTTATCCATAGCTAGAGATGAAGAAATTATGAGGGTTCATCAATTAGCAGCTGACGTCATACGATCAAAAGGATTAGCCTGTCTGAATGATAGCGATAACTTGTACCGCCCACATCTAACTCTTGCACGGGTTCGACTACCTGATGCTATTCAAAGATGGCCAGATTCTCTTCTTACCAACACCAATGATTTTAGGATTACTCTTGCTCGAGGAGATAATAATGGGCAATACTTGTACACTCTTTTTGAATCTCCGGAAGTTTTAAATGAAGAGAGCATATCTAAATTTCGGCAGACAGATGGAAAATTAAAGCCTGATTTTGCTGTGATTTATCGTGGCTATCTTAAACCTGGTAGAGAAGATGATTATCAAAATGCCTGGCAGTCTGTTGCTCAATATTTTATAACGCATCGAGGGGCAATCGGATCATGTTTGCATCGAGCATCAGACGGTTAAGAATGGATGCTTTTTTTCTGCGGTAGACACTTTTGATTTCCAAGCTGAAGAATTTTATTTGAAAAACGGGTATGAAAGGATCGGTGAATTAAAAAATTGTTGGCTTGGTCATTCAAAATTATTCCTAAGAAAGAATCTAATACAAACAAGTAAAGAGATATGGCTTGTGAGCGAATAAGAATTTAAAAAAAATCAAAATAAACTCTATGAAATTTTGGATTTCCTATGCAAAAAATCAAGGAATCAAGCTGCCATACAATTGGGCATCATCTTTTAAATCGGTGATGAAAGACTCCATTGGAATCAATTCAGCGATGTACGCCCTGGTAGATGAATTGAAAGAACAGCACATTTCCATTGCGCTTCTCTCTAACATTGATGAACGCCTGTCCAAACTTATTCGAGAGTTCGGCCTTTATGAGCCTTTTAATCCATGCTTACTTTCTTGTGAGATTGGTATCGAAAAACCTGATCTAAAAGCATATGAGTTGCTACTCACAAGACTCAATCTACCAGCCAAGGGGTCGTTTTTGTGGATGACAGACATGAAAATGTCGAATCAGCAAAAAAAATGGGACTTGATGCCATTTTGTTTGAAACTGAACAACAATTGAGAAATGAACTGAGCAAAAGGGGCGCCCTAGGATGACAAGACAGTCGATACAAATCATTTATCTAAATGGGCCGTCCAGCAGTGGTAAGACAACTCTTGCAAAGGCGTTTCAACATGCGTTTGAAGAGCCATTTTTGCATGTCAGTATTGATAAGATAATTGGATGGATGCCAGAAAAAATAAATGACTGGACCGGTGGAGAAGCTTCTCTTGGGTATAGCTGGAAAAAAAGCACTGATGAATCAGGCAATCCTATTCAGGAACTTCAAATTGGTCCTTATGCTGAAAGAATAGCGAAAACTTTTCAAGAAGTGGTTCTTACGTTAGCGAAAATGGGACACTATCTCATCATCGACGATGTTTCCTTTGGCAAAAAACAAGTGGATGAGTGGAAAGAGCTTTTAAAGGACTTCACAGTCTTGTGGATCGGAGTAAATGCACCCTTGTCCATCTTGGAGCAAAGAGAGAAAGAGCGTGGCAACAGGATGGTTGGATCTGCTCGGGGCCAATTCCATAAAGTGCATGCTGATGCTACCTATGACTTAGAAATAGATACCCACCATTCGACTCTTGATGAAAATATCCACAAAATTCAATCCTTAGCCGCAGATCACAAGCGTACAAGTAACAGCTCACAACACTCTCTCATACGCTCTTTGCATAAAAATGACCTCCCTAAAATAGTCAGTCGATACTCTTTTCCCTGGTCTACACCTGAAAAAACTAAGACTCTTTGGGACACATAACATGGTCCTGTATTTCACCTGTATTTTCAGGCATTTTCATTTCTCTAATGTGTTTGGGATCTATTCAAATTTTATCAGAAATTCTACTTGAATACGAATAGAAAATGATCATTTATTTTTGAGTTTTTTCTCTGTAAAATTGCAGTCGGCTTTCTAAAGTTCCTATATATACCCTTTAAAGGGTGTATGATGTCAGAATTTTTTGTTAATTCCACTTCTTTTGCCGGAGCCTTATAAGCTTTTGTTGAGTACTGCTGATACCTGACGAAAGTTGATGATAAAGATCAAGATTTCTGCTATTATCCCTCTCGATTTAGAGAAGGAAAAGAGAACCATAGAGATTGTCTTTTTCGGATTTTTTAACCAATGAGTAACCAATGAAAAGTAAAACCATTTCCATATTAGTTACGAGCATATTTGTCATCGCATGTTTTATTGGTTCTTTCACGCCCCTATCCGCCATTCAAAACCACTTTAAACAAGAAGATATTATGAAAGATTACATAATTATTCAAAAGCCGCCTATAAATGTAATCGGGATCGAATGCAGAACATCGAACGCTCCTGAAGATGGCCCTCAAGATATTCCACGACTTTGGGGACAGTTTTATAGCGAAGATATCCCTAATAAAATTCCAAATAAAGTCTCTAATGAGGTTATCGCTCTCTACTGCGATTATGAAGGTGATCATACACAGCCTTATTCATTAGTTATAGGATGTCCTGTAACTTCTTTAAGTGATGTTCCTGTAGGAATGGTAGCAAAAACAATTCCTGCTGGATCATATGCCGTTTTTCGCGCCATTGGAGAATATCCTGCAAGCTTGATTGAAACATGGGGCAATATTTGGAAAACAGAATTGAAGCGAACGTACACAGGCGATTATGAATTCTATGGAGAGAAGTTCTCTTCTAGATCACCCCAAGAAGTCGAAGTCTATATTGCCATTGAAAAAGAGACTTCTAATGACGATTAGAACAAAACGCTTGGTTCTTAGAGCTTGGCATGAAGAAGACTTTAAGCTTTTTGCTCAGATGAATTCAGATCCTCGTGTCATGGAATACTTTCCGGCAATACTAAACTCCCAAGAAAGTGATGACCTTGCTAAGCGACTTTCTGCTAAATTACAAGAACAAGGATGGGGATTGTGGGCTGTATCTGTCCCAGGGATTTCTGATTTTATCGGTTTCATAGGCCTTTCTGAGCCATCATTTAACGCTCATTTTACACCAGCTGTTGAGGTTGGGTGGCGTTTAGCTTATGATTTTTGGGGAAAGGGATATCCTACAGAAGGCGCTTTAGAGGTTCTTAAGTATGGATTTGAAACTCTCAATCTTAACCAAATTGTCTCTTTCACAGCAGCTCAAAATCATCGTTCAATAAAAGTCATGAAAACAATAGGCCTGCATCATGATCCAATGGATGACTTTGACCATCCTAAGCTTGCAGAAGGTCATATATTAAGGCGTCATGTTTTATATCGTTTAAATCGTAATGAATGGATGGAACGATCATGACATCTTCCAGTATGCCACATGACATCAAAAGAAATATCGAAGTTGTTGCATACAACTTATTATGGCCCGAAATGTTTGCATTAGAGTCAATACTCATTAAGCAAGTTTTAGGCAGTAATTGCATAACTATTCATCACATTGGCTCAACATCAGTGCCTGGATTAATAGCTAAACCCATAATCGATATCCTTCCTGTTGTAAAAAATATTCTAGAGGTTGATAAAGCGACTAAAGCAATGGAAACCTTAGGATATGAAGCTAAAGGCGAATATGGGATTGCTTTTCGTCGCTATTTTCAAAAAGGCAAGAACATTAGAACTCATAATGTACATGTTTATGAAGAAGGTGATCCCGAAATCAATCGGTATTTAAAATTCCGAGATTGGATGCGTTCTCATGAAGACGATGCACGTGCGTATGCAAATCTCAAAATAGAATTAGCCATCAAATTTCCTCAAGATATCCTGCAGTATTGCAATGGAAAAGACTCCTTTGTTGCAAGTATTGATGCAAAAGATGGTTTCGATGGATGGCGCATGGTAAAGGCTTTAACAGACAGAGAATGGGCTGCGGTACAAGCGTTAAGGCAGAAATATTTTTTCAAATCGAATACTGACCCCTATTTTTGGACATTCCAGCACAAGGATCATGTGCATTTTGTCTTCTATAAAAATTCAGACATCATCGGCTATACACATCTTCAACTTTGGAATGAAGCTAGGGCAGCTTTACGGATTATTGTAATAGATGAAGACTATCGTAATCGCGGATTTGGAAGTCAGTTCTTGAAACTTTGTGAACGCTGGCTCTGCCATCAAGGTTTTAAACTATTATTGATTCAATCCTCACCAGAAGCATGCAAAAGTTCTGACATAATGCTATTTTTTGTTGTGGAAATGAAGCTAGACGAAGGAAAAATGCCATTTAAGCATATGTGTAAGCAAGAAGAGAAAAAGTGGGGCAACCTGGACTTGAACCAGGGACCAGCGGGTTATGAGTCCGCTGCTCTAACCACTGAGCTATTGCCCCTTGAGGGAGTTGAAATATGCCAAAAAATTAAACAATAGGCAAGCTTTTTTTGTGGCAATTTTGTGAAAAATCAATTTCTGGTTTACATCAGAAATATTTTATTCTTTTTGATCGAATGGCCATATCTAAGGAGGCGGTTGGTGAGGAGAATGTGATTGCTCAAAAAATTATGAGGGCATAAGCTATTTCCATAATTTGAATTTTTCAGATCACTTTATTTTAATAATGTTTTTGCAAACTATGAAATGGATTCTCAATTACCAATTATTTTTGTTTGATTTTGATGGATTGTTGGTTGATACAGAACAATTCCATTACCAAGCGTATATCAATATGTGTCGAAAGAGGGGATTTACGCTTCCTTGGGATTTTTCTCGCTATTCTCAAGCAGCTCATCATGGACCTACTGATTTGCGTGATCAAATTTATGCAGAATTTCCTGCTTTGTGGGAACAAGAGCCCGATTGGCAAGTACTTTATTCTGAAAAAAAAGAGTGGTTTATGCAATTGATTGAGACGGAATCTATTCCTCTTCTTCCTGGAGTAGAGGATCTTCTTTTGGCTTTAGAAGAGAAAAATATCAAGCGTTGTGTGGTCACTCATTCTCCTATTTCTCTGATTGAAGCGGTTCGAAAACAAAATCCTGTTCTTGACTCCATTCCGAATTGGATTACGAGAGAAGATTACCAGCACCCCAAGCCTAATCCAGAATGTTATCAAGTGGCTGTGGCTAGATTTGCCAATGCAGGGGATCGAATTATTGGTTTTGAAGATTCTCCTCGAGGGATGTATGCCTTACTAGGAACTCAAGCTGAACCTATTTTGATTTGTCCTCCAGAGTCTGGCTATCTACACACTCTTCTCGCTCACCATCCTCAGATTCGGTATTATCCTTCTTTTACTTCTATATCAGTATAAGTGACTTTGATTAAGCATAGCCCATGTGGCGGAGCAGCTGCAGAGGCTTTACTTCTATCTTTTGCTGCAAAAATAGTGGGAATGTCTGACAAATTTATTTTTCCAGAACCTACTTCTATGAGAGTACCGACGATATTTCTCACCATCTTGTATAAAAATCCATTTCCTTCGAATTCTAGACGAATTTCTTCTGCAGAAGAAACGACGTCTAAACGAGACAAATGTCTTATGGGATTTTTCGCTGCAGATCCAGCGTATACTTGATTGGTAAATGAGGTAAAATCATGTGTTCCGATAAACAAGGAGGCTCCTTGTTTCATTAAGGAAATATCCAATTTTCTAGGGATATGCCAGCTATACAATCTTTGAAAGGGATTTGCTGTTCGATTGATACAGAGTCGATAATGATATTCTTTTGTAACGGCATCATGTTGTGCATGAAAGGTTGGGGGAGCCTCTTTCAGGTTCTTGATGCGGATATCAGGGGGAAGAAGACCGTTGAGTGACCATAAGAGCTTTTGTGGATCAATGGGGCATTCTAGTTTACAGTGAGCTACTTGTCCTATTGCATGCACACCTGCATCTGTTCTTCCAGAACCAATAATGGAAATGGTTGGGTTTTGAAGAATTTTTCGTAGCGCATTTTGGATATGCTCTTGAATAGAAGAATGGTTTAATTGTATTTGCCAGCCACTATAAGAAGTGCCATCATAAGAAATGAGGAATTTATAGCAATGCATGTTTATACCGAAGTGATCTCAAAATTCGGTAGAGAATCAATGATTTTTTCAGCGATAAGAATGTCTTCTGGCATTGTGATCTTGATATTATTGCAAGAGCCTTCAACGATTTTTGTTTTTTTTCCTAATAACTCTACAAGAGATACATCGTCAGTTACTGTGATTTGCTGCTGATTTGCCTTGGTAAATCCTTCTCGTAATAGTTCTAGTCGAATTACTTGCGGTGTTTGTATTTCCCATAGATGATTTCGATTGAGAGTTTGCAAAACTTCTTGGTTTTCATTGCAGACTTTAATGGTGGATCTCACTTGTATTCCGACTGCAGAGCTGTCATATATATTTGCAGCCTGCACGGCACGGAGAATAAGATCTGTATCAATAAAAGGACGCGCTCCATCGTGAATACACACCAATAGATTTTCTTGTAGAAGGGAAATTCCGTTGTATACGGAATCTTGTCTTCTTTGGCCGGGTTGTGCAAATCGTAAATTTCGATGAAATTGATAAGCAAATTCTTCAAAAAAACATTGGTACTCTTTCTCACATACAACAACCAATTCTTGTACTTGTGGCATTTGTAAAAATAACTCAAAACTGTATAGCGCCAGAACTTTATTTCGAATTTTCATGTATTGTTTTGGGATAGTACTTCCCATTCGACTTCCTTTTCCTCCGGCTAGAAAAACGACACTAAAAGGAATGGAATTCATAGCTGTTTTTCTAAAAAAAATAATGTAAGTTCAGGTCTTGCAAACCATCGGAATTTCATCACACTGGAAATACCTCTCGATATGTAGAGCCATTTGTCTCCCAGTTTTTTTAACCCTCTTTTCCATTTTTTATTTTCCAATTGGGTGAGTCGATTTCCGATAAAAGGAAGATGAATTTGCCCACCATGTGTGTGTCCGCTTAAAATAATTTCACCAGGAAAATATTGGAGCCATTTGGCTGTGTCTGGATTATGGGATAGGATGATTCCTACATGCTTCGGATTATAGTGGTGAAAAGCTGTGGTAGGGTCGAATCTTCCAAGATAATAATCTTCTAAACCACAGATGTTAATGGGGTGGCCACGGCAAATAACAGATACGGTTTCATTTTTGAGAACCCGAAATGGGGTATCTTTGAGTAAGGAAAGAAGTTCTATATGATCTTGTACTTTTTTTGCTGCAGGGGAGATTGTACCATTCGGTGAATTGTTTTTGAAAATTCTTCGAAATCCTTTGACAATGTTGGAGGTTGCTGATGAGCGCTCTACATCGTAATCGCCTTCTTCGTTGATCGTGACAAATTGTGCATAATCATGATTTCCCAGGACGGCAAAACAGCCATAAGTGGCTTTAAAAGAATTTAAAAATTCTTTTAATTCTAGAAGGTTTTCTTTCCGGGAATGGCAAAGAAAATCGCCTGTGAAAAAAATAAAATCGGGTTTTATACGATTAATTTTACGTAAAATTTGTTTTTTCAAGAAAGTGGAAAACCGATTTTTCCAATGTAAATCGCTAAGATGAAGGATTTTGATTCCAGATAGAGCAGGGGGAAGCAAAGGAATTGGTAA